>JASFBI010000204.1 GCA_030149595.1 Desulfobacterales bacterium | reverse complement strand
GGTGATATATCTTTTGATATAGGTACCTTTTTTGATTTAGATTACAGTATAAAACCTTATACTAATTTTGTTTATCTTACAAAATATGAAGATGAAGAAACAAATGAAGAGCTTATGTATACGCCTGATTTTCATATAGCCTATGGAATTACAGTTTCAGATTTAAAAGGTTTTTCTGCTAATTTAAATATTACACATACAAGTGAGCAGGAGATTTATGATTATCAATACGGAACCTATGCAAAAATAGAAAAGGATGAATTTACTGTGGCAAATTTATCCATAAGTAAAAAAATAATTGATTATAGTGATTATGGCAGCATGACTTTAAAAGGAGAGATCCAAAATCTTTTTGATCGTAATTATGAGTATGTTCAGGGATATCCCATGCCAGGGAGAGTTTTTTTTATCAGTTTAATGTATGAGTTTTAATTTTTTATTATAAAAACAGTGAGATATTTATGAAATACAGAAAAATAAAAATTTATATAATAATATCCTTTTGTTTTTTTCTGTTTTATCCGGGATTATTGTGTTCCTATCCTGTGGTATTAAAGGATGTATATAATAACAGGGTTTATATAAAAAAAATACCGCAGAGAGCTGTCTCCCTGATTCCGTCAATTACTGAGATGATTTTCAGACTTGGAGCAGGTAAATCTTTATTCGGTATTACATATCATAGTACATATCCGCCAGAAACAGCATATAAAAAAATTGTTGGCGGTTATTTTGAACCGTCTTTAAAAGAGATTGAAAAACTTAATCCTGATATAATTTTTATTTCTGATATTCATAAAGAGGTGGAAGATTTTTTTTCAAAGGGAAATTGCCTGGTAATTAAAATAACTGCAAAATCAATTGCTGACAGCTTTGATAATATAAAGCTTGTGGGAGAGATATTTGACAGGAAAAATCAAGCTGAAAAATTTATTTCAGATATTAAAAACAGTCTTGATATTATATCTGAAAAAATTTCAAAAATACCTGAAAACAAAAGAAAAAGAGTTATCCGCTTAATGGGTAGAAAAACGGTTATGACTCCGGGGAGCGATTCCTTTCAAAATGAAATGATCCGTGCAGCCGGAGGAATAACACATGATTTTAACAAAAACGGAAATGTAATTGAAGTTTCAAAGGAGCAGTGGATTAAATTTAATCCGGAAATAATATATGGATGTGGAAATGACAGAAAAACAGCAAAGCTTTTTTTTAGTCAGCCGGGCTGGGGTGATGTAGATGCAGTGAAAAATGGTCAAGTTTATTATTACCCGTGTGATCTTACATGCAGGGCATCGACAAATACAGGCTACTTTGTGGGCTGGCTGGCATCAAATGTCTATGGGAAAGAATTTTCACAAAAGAGAAACAGGGTTTTTAAGGATGGTATTATAAAATCTAATCCTTTAAAAATAGACCTCGAATATGTAAAAAAAGCCGAAATAGCTGAAAGCATGATTTGTGATTTTAAAAACAGAACACTTATCATAGATTTTAAGTTCCCTTTGACTGTTGTTTCAAGCTTAGATGGTCAAAAAACAGGCATAAAAACCATAGGTAACCATTATACTCCGCCCCAGAACTGGGGGATGGGTCATGTAAACGGGTTAGAAGGGTTAAAAAAGCAGGTGTATGATGCTTTAAAAGTAAAAGAAGACCAGACTTGTTTTCTTTTTACAGGTGCAGATTTGAAGAACCTTGCTGTAAAGAAAGAGAAATTTAAAGAACTTGAAGTTTATGCATTTGTTACAGCAGGAGTCAAGTCAAATGCCATGAGAATGTCAAAAGATACAGGTAGATATTATGAGCCTGGAACAATAAATATTATAATAATGACAAATATGAAACTGACTCCCCGTGCAATGACCAGATCCATAATTTCTGCCACAGAAGGAAAAACTGCTGCACTTCTTGATATGGATATAAGAAGCAGCTATAACAAAAAAGAGTATCGGGCAACAGGTACAGGCACAGATAATATTATAGTTGTTGAAGGCACAGGAACTGTTTTGGATAATGCAGGAGGCCACACAAAACTGGGCGAGCTTATAGCAACGGCTGTGTCAAAAGGAGTAAAAGATGCAGTATACAGACAAAACAGTATTATTGCCAAAAGAAATATTTTTCAGAGATTAAAAGAGAGGGGCATTACTATATACAGCCTTTTTGCAGAAGAAAAATGTGATTGCGGCCGTGATAAAAGTGAATTTGCAGGAGCAGTTGAAGAGATACTTATAGATCCTGTTTATGCCGGATTTATTGAGGCAGCTATGAGTATAAGTGATGATTATGAAAAAGGACTTATAAAAGATCTTTTATTTTTTAACCAGTGGTCAAAAAATATTGCTGAAAATATTTCCGGTAAAAAGATAAAAAAGATGAAAATTATAGCAGGGGGAAATCATTTGTCTCTTGTTATGTCAACAGCACTTAATGCAATTTTAAACGGAGTATATTATCAAAATCAATAATGGCTGAAAAAATAAAAATCAAATATATATTTAAAAAAACATGTTTTTTGTTCTCTTTATGTGCTTTTGTTTTTTGTTTTTTGACAAATTTATCTTACAGTATGACTGATAAAACTCATAGGAGAGTTGTTTCTCTTGGGCCGATTATAACAGAGATGATTTATATGCTCTGTGCAGAAAATCAGCTTATTGCAAATACAACCTACTGTGTGGTTCCGGCAGATGCAAAGTTTAAAGAGAAAATAGGCACTGTTATTCAGATGAATATTGAAAAAATCATCAGTCTTAAGCCGGATGTTGTAATTGCAAGTACTCTTTCAAGGGAAAAACAGATAGAAATATTAAAAAGACAGGGGATAAATGTAATCAGGTATAAAAATCCAAAAACATTTCCTGAAATGTGTCAGATGACCATAGATTTAGGCAGTGTGCTCGGTAAAAAAGATAAAGCTTTAAAAATAGTAAAAGAGGCACAAAAAACTGTAGACAAGATAAAGAAAAAAGCAGAAAAACTTATTCCAAAAAAAGTTTTTATTCAGATTGGTTTAAAACCGCTTCATACAGTAACAAAAGATATATTTGTAAATGAGTATATCAGGTATGGGGGAGGGATTAATATTGCTGAAAATGAAAATTCAGGAATATACAGCAGAGAGAAAGTACTAACAGCAAATCCGGATGTAATATTTGTTGCAACTATGGGTTCTTCAAAAAAAGCCGGAGAAATTGAAAAAAAGAGATGGATGAAGTTTAGCTCGATAAATGCATCAGCAACCGGACAAGTATATGTTCTTAATCCTGATATTGTATGCAGTCCTACTCTGATTACTTTTGTAAAAGGTCTAAAAGAAATTTTATCATTAATTCATCCGGAAACAGTTGGCATGCAATGAGAGACAAAAGAGTAAAATACTGGATTTTGATTTTAATAGCTCTTGTTTTAATATTGCTTTTTGCAGCTTTTTTTGCACTGTGTACAGGAAGTGCAAATATTCCCGCAAAAGATATTTGGCAAGTTCTGTTTTATGGTAAAGGAACAACTGATTATAATATTATTGTAAATCTCCGTCTGCCAAGAATTATTCTTGCTATTTCAGTAGGAGGTGCACTTAGCCTTGCCGGAACAATTCTTCAGGGAATGTTTAAAAATCCACTGGTTGAGCCATATACGCTTGGTATATCAGGAGGTGCATCGCTTGGAGTATGTATAACCATAATATTTCAACTGTATGGTAAAATAGGGGTAATAGCATATCCTCTGTCTGGTTTTACAGGTGCAGTATTTGTAATCTTTCTTGTATACAGTATAAGCAGCAGGGCAGGCACCTTAAAATCAAACCGCATGCTTTTAACAGGAGTTATGATAAGCTATGTTGCATCTTCTCTTGTTATGCTTTTAATGGCAATATCAAAAAGTGACGATCTTAACAGTATTGTTTTCTGGATTATGGGCAATCTTGATGAACCTGATCTGTTTTTAATAAAAATAGCAGTTTCAGGTTCATTTTTATGTCTTGCGGTTTCATATCTCTTTTGTCATGACTTAAATGCTCTTGTGCTTGGAGAGGATGCAGCCGCACATCTTGGAGTAAATACAGCAAGAACAAAAAAAAGTCTATTTATTATAGCTTCTATTTTAACAGGACTGAGTGTGTCTGTTTGCGGTATTATCATGTTTGTGGGTCTTATTGTTCCTCATTTTATGCGTATGACAGTAGGCCCTGATCACAGGATACTTCTTATCAGTTCATTTCTTGGAGGTGCTGCATTTTTAATCTTATGTGATGTTGCAGCAAGAACTGTAATTTCTCCCATGGAGCTTCCGGTGGGAGTTATAACCGGAATAATAGGGGGAGTTGTTTTTATTTATGTTCTTGGCAAAAAAAAGGTAACATTGTGAAAAAAGTTCTTTGTGTAGACGGCCTCCATTTTAAATATTTTGAAAAAACAGTTCTTTGTGATATCTCATTTTCTGCAGATTCAGGCGAGTTTATCAGTATTATAGGACCTAATGGATCTGGAAAAACAACTCTTATAAAAGCTGTTACAAACAGAATAAAACCTGAAAAAGGGGATATTTATATAACAGGTAAAAATATCTGTGATATGCAAAACAGACAGCTTGCAAAAAAAGTTGCAGTGGTAATGCAATCGGTCGAACCTGTTTCTTTGACAGTAAAAGAGTATGTTCTTCTTGGAAGGCTGCCATATTTTCAGAAATACCAGTTTTTTGAGACAAAAAAAGATATTGCTCTGGCAAATAAATATATGGAACTTACAGGTATTTCTAATCTAAAAAATTCAAAAATTAACGAAATAAGCGGAGGAGAAAGACAGCTCGCATCTATTGAAAGGGAACTGGTTAAGGAGCCTGAACTGCTCTTGCTTGATGAGCCTACATCCCATTTAGATATTACAC
>JASFBI010000203.1 GCA_030149595.1 Desulfobacterales bacterium | reverse complement strand
ATACAACGGGTATGCCTGCGGTTAAATTTATTTTTTTGCCTTGAACTTGAAGAAACTTTTATTCTGTAACAGCCTGTCAATATTAAACATGCTTCGTATCGTATTACGGTATTACCGTAATGTCAAACTGCTTATCGCCAAATCTAGTAGGATAATTTTCTATAATTCATGATCAAAAAACTGTGCATATACCCAGTAGCTCACTGTTGGGTAGTCTGTCGGAGAATTTGCATTGAAAAGCATCTTTCCGGTTAATTCTACAAAAATATCTTTCTTCTTGTTTCTGATTTAGAAACTGTCTTTATTTACAGCTGTAACTCTGGCTATTTCATAACCGGTTAATTTTGCAGAATCTGTTTTATCAGATTCCTGTTTTATAAAACTCTTCATTGCCTGTGATTTCATTACGTTCTTTAGTATATTTTGTGGGAACTGTACCATCTTTAAAGCATTCAAATATTATATTGTCAGATTCAGCACTGGGAAGAAGGCCTGTATCACCGTCTATTCTTGAAAATACAATTTCGTCCGGTACCTGAAAAACCCTTATTGGTTTGTCCTGTAACACCTCTTTCATAAACCCGAGCCATATAGGGCTTGCTGTCCTTGACCCTGTCTCTCCTTTTCCGAGGGAGGCTTTTTGATCATAACCCACCCATACCCCTGTTATATATTCAGGAGTATAACCTACAAACCATGCATCATAGCAATTATTGGTAGTTCCGGTTTTTCCTGCTACAGGTCGTCTAAGAGCTTTAACCCTGCGGCCTGTACCATTGTTTACAACACTTTCAAGTAAGCTTGTCATAATATAGGCTGTGCTTTTTTCAATAACTCTCTTTTTTTCTACAAGAGCTTCTTCTAATACAACTCCGTTTCTGTCAACTATTTTTGTAATAAAAACAGGTTTTATAAGGTACCCTTTATTATCAAAAACTGAATAAGCTGAACATATTTCAAGCAGAGAGACACCGGATGATCCCAAAGCAATAGATAAATCCTTACTGATATTTGAATTTATTCCCAGTTTCCTGGCATAGGAAATAGCATAATCTATACCAATATCACTTAATATCTTAATGGTAACCACATTACATGATTTTGCCAAAGCCCTTCTAAATATAATGGGACCGAGAAATTTTTTATCGTAATTTCTCGGTTTCCATACAAATTCATGTTCAACATCTTTATATATTATTGGAGAATCATATACTATGGTTGCAGATGTATACCCTTTATCAATTGCTGCAGAATAAATTACAGGTTTAAATGCAGAACCTGGCTGGCGTCTTGATTGAATGGCACGGTTAAACTGGCTGCTTTCAAAGTCTCTTCCTCCAATTATAGCTTTAACATGCCCTGTTCCTGCTTCTATACATAGCAAAGCAGCTTGGACTTCAGGTTCCTGTTCTAAAAAAAGTTTCCAAAGCCAGTCATTACCAGTAGTTTGTTTTTTTTCCCCAACTTTTACCATAATTACATCTCCGATTTTTAAAACATTTCCAGGATGTTTTATTTTTGCACCGGAACTATAATATGGTATGTCAGGATTAGGTTTTCTTGCCCATTTCATATCATCTGTTTTAATTACACCAACTTCATGTCCAATCTTGACAGTAACCTCATCTTTTTCATTATTAACAGAGATAACAACACCGTTTACAACATCCCCTTCAGCTATAGGACTTTTGGTAATCTGCTTTTGAGTTTTTGTCAAAAAAGCCTGGATCTCTTCAATCTTTAAGTGTTTGAGAGGACCTCTGTAGCCTTGTCTTTTATCAACAGCCCTAAGCCCTGTCACCACATTTTTCCGGGCTATTTTCTGCATTTCAACATTTACAGATGTATATATTTTAAACCCTTGAGTATATAAGGATTTCTGGCCATAATGTTTTTCTATATATTTTCTTACATGTTCAGTATAATAAGGAACTTTTTCGCGATACCAGTTTTTCCTTGCCTGTATATCCATAACAAAACCCATAGCATCTTCTGCCTGCTGTTTTGTAATATAGCCTTCTTTAAGCATTCTGTTTAATACATATCTCTGCCTTTTTTTTGCTTTTTCAGGGGCTCTGAAAGGAGAAAATTTGCTGGGAGCCTGGGGAAGACCGGCAAGCATAGCACACTGGGCAAGGTTCAGCTCTTTAACAGATTTTCTGAAATAATTTTCAGCAGCAGACTCAACACCATATGCTCCATGACCTAAGTATATTTGATTTAAATAAAGAAAAAGTATTTCATCTTTACTGAATTTTTTATCTAATCTATATGCAAGAATAGCCTCTTTGATCTTTCGCTTAAAACTTCTCTCAGGAGTTAAAAAAAAAGATTTTGTTACCTGTTGTGTTATGGTGCTTCCACCCTGTACTATTGCTCCGGCTTCAATGTTTTTAAACAGAGCCCTTAAAATTCCAAAGAAATCTATTCCCTGGTGTTTGTAAAAACGGGCATCTTCTGTAGCCACAAAAGCATCTTTAAGTATTTCCGGTATTTCACTTAAAGGCAGCACAATCCTTCTTTGCCTGTAAAATTCTGCAATTTTAGTATTATTATCTGAATATACTGAAGTTACTATGGGTGGTTTATAATCTGACAATGTAAATATTTTAGGAAGATTTTTATTTATATAATATATATATCCTAAACCGCTAAAACAGCAAATTAAAAAAAGGAGGCATGAAATTTTTAAAAAGAAACTGCAGGTTCTTTTAAAAATACTTTTTGCCTTGGGTTTTACACGTTTTTTTATTATTTTAGTTTTAACCTTATCTGTCATAACCTGATACTCTCCATAACAATTATTTATTCAAAAAAATGGAAACAGGATTTATAAAATAACGGCCATGAGGCCGATCTGGAATTTTTTATCCGGATCTGTTGGTAATAAATTATGAAAGAGACGTATTAATTTTACGTTCTTTAATATTTACAACAACACTATTGTAATATAAGGAGGATTTATTGTAAAGCATCTAAAAAAACACAAAAAATGATTTTAATTCACATAAAGCTTTAATAAAAAAATCAACTTTACTTTCCCTCTCTTTTTTTGTAGAAATTTATAAATTTAATTTTTATTTCATAATTGATTTTTAAAATAATAAATTCAGGATATATAAATGGAAGAAAATGACACCTTAGTGATAAATGCAAATATTGAAATACCGGTAAAAGCATTACAATCAATAGTAGAGAATTTTAAAAAAGCAGCAGGTTATGATAAAAAAGGAGGATGTAAAATTGATACAGCTGACAAAGTATCTGAAATCATATCTATCTTTTTACAAGGGAAAGATTTTTTAGATTTTACAAAAGATATTTCAAACTATAAATAGCAGGGATTTTCCATGGGCCACATAATATCTTTTACTGGAAACTCAAACTCAGGCAAGACAACCATCATAGAAAAACTTATTTCCAGCCTTACAGAGGAAGGATATAAAATTGGAACAGTAAAGCATGCTCACAAAGGCTTTGAATTAGATAAATCCGGAAAAGACAGTTTTCGCCATATGGAAGCTGGTGCAGAAATGGTAATTATTGCAGATCCTGAAAAAATCCATATTACAAAAAAGATAAAAATTGACACCTTTGCCAATTTAAAACCATATTTTGCAGAGATGGATTTAATTATTGTAGAAGGATATAAAAAAGAATCCATACCCCAAATACCAATAATACAAGACAGGTCTGCTGACAGATTTCTTTATGTAAACAATCCTTTTGTTGTAGCTCTTATTTCAGACATAAATACAGACTGCAGACTCCCAGTTTTCAAAAGAAATGATACAGAAAGCCTTAGCCGGTTTATCAAAGGTACATTCCTGTAGTTTTTTATATGAAATTCTGTCCAACAAACCATAATAATGAGAGTTTCTATTTTCGTTGTGGCAGATAAAGAATAAGCATGCTCCGGCCATGCCGGTTATATGAAACATAAACTTGACATAATTATACATTTAAGTTATTTAGATATACTTTTTAATAATTAACGGGGAATTTTTTAAATATAAATCATGAATAAAATAAGTGAGATAGTAAAAAACAGACAGGAAAAACTGGCCTGGATAAAAGAGTCAAAGACAGACCCTTTCCCTAATGATTTTAAAGTATCCCATTCAATAAAAGAGATTCTTAATGAAATTAAGAAGTCAGAGGATACTATTGGTGAAAACAGCCCTGAATTTTCCACAGCAGGACGTATGATTTCCATAAATAAATTTGGGAAATCATCTTTTATAAGATTCAGAGACAGAACTGCTCAAATACAGGTATACATAAGACAGGATAAGGTTGGAAAAGATACTTACACGCTTTTTAAAAAACTTGATATTGGTGATTTTGTAGGTGTAAAAGGTAGAGTGTTTGCTACAAAAACAGGTGAATGGACAATTGTAGCAGATAGCCTGCAGCTTCTGTCCAAATCAATGCACCCTCTTCCTGAAAAATTTCATGGTCTTAAAGATCCGGAAATAAGGTACAGACAACGCTACCTTGATCTTATTATGAATGAAAAGGTACGGAATATATTTATTTCGAGAAGTAAAAACATTCAAACTATCAGAGAGTTTCTAATTAAAAAAGAGTATCTTGAAGTTGAAACTACTATGATGCAGCCCCTTGCAGGCGGAGCAGAAGCGACTCCTTTTGTAACACACCACAATGCTCTTGGAATTGATCTATACTTGAGAATTGCACCTGAGCTTTATTTAAAACGCCTTGTGGTTGGAGGTTTTGAACGCGTATTTGAAATTAACAGAAATTTCCGAAATGAAGGTGTATCAACGAGGCATAATCCTGAATTCACCATGCTGGAATTTTACCAAGCATATGCAACTTATCATGATCTTATGGATATTACCATGGAGATGTTTGCAGCAGTTGCTCT
>JASFBI010000202.1 GCA_030149595.1 Desulfobacterales bacterium | reverse complement strand
TCCTTCTCTTGGAAAATCACTATACATTCCTGTTCTTAAAACATTGGGAGACGGATCATAATATGTTGTATCAAACAGATTTTTTACAGACAGACCAATTTCAAAACCTGGAAAAAAATCATGAATCAGAATAGTTGTATCAAGCTTTGTATAGGAAGAGAGATCCTCTCTTGGGTCATTAGATTCCCTGCTTTTTTTGCCGCACATGTAAAAATTTGCATTAATATTAACTTTCTGATTTATTTTAAAATCACCACCGATATTTGCTTTGTGTTTTGCTACGCAGGGAAGAGCTTCTCCTGATTTTTTATCTTTGGTATCTGCAAAACTGTAATTAGTGTAATAACTGATTTTTTTATTTAAATGTCCTTTTATTTCAATTTCTGTACCAAAAGATTCCACTTCTCCAGTATTTTCATATTTCTCACCTGCAGTTGAAATAAGATCTTTTATTTCACTGTAAAAAAAATTTATATTAAATTGTATTAAATCGTTAAAATAATGATAAGCACCTGTTTCTACAGTCTGGATAATTTCTGGTTTTAAATTTTCATTACCCACCAAAGTTTCCACAGTTGTGTTATACAGCTCTTCAAAACTAGGTACTCTAAATGCCTTACCATAAAGACATTTAATCACTGTATTTTTCGTAACATCCCAGTTTATACCTATACGCGAATTAAAAGATGAACCTGAAATACTATAGTAATCATAACGGCATCCAAGAGTTAATTTAACATCATCTATAATATCAGCTATCTCATCCTGAAAGTACAGGGCATATATATTTTGTTTTGCATCATATTTATTCCAGTTTCCTAAAGGACTGTCCCCTTCTATATCAAACCATTCAGCAAGTATTTCATCCAAATTCAAGAAATTACCTCTAACCCCAAGCTTTTCTCTTTTAAATTTTTCAAAAAAAACTCCAAGTGTAATATGATGTTTATCAAAAAACTCTCTATCTACTCTTATTTCAGAGCCTATATTCATATCTTCATAAGAGACATCTACATAATTTCTATCTGGAATAACTTCATAAAACAGATCAAAAACATAATTATTATAGTATATTTTTGAAAATAGATTAATATCTGCAAAAATCTGTTTTTCAAAATTGACCTCAACAAAATAGAATGTATAATCTAACTCTGTTTCATCATTTAACATATAACTATAACCCACAAAAGGACCTTTGGTTTTATCATAATATTTAAACAGTAAGGTTAAATCCTTAAAAACAGTTTTCAAATTGATATCTTTTGTGTCTAAATAGGAATTTGTATATCCGCTTTGACCCAGTGCATCTGATTCAATATAACACTCTTCATAATCTTTATTTTTTATTTCCATAGAGCCTGATATACCAAGCTCTCCCCACTGCTTACCCAACAAAAACTCAAAGCTTTCAAACCCCATATTTTGTTTAAGAAACTTAACTTTTACACCATCTATATCAGCAGGATTTTTTGTTATGATATTGATAACAGCAAGAAAAGCACTTGTTCCATAAAGTGCAGATCCTGGTCCCCTTATTATCTCCACCTGTTTTATATAAGAGACAGGTACAATATCCAACTCAGAAAAAATTCTAACAACAGATCCTGTGTGCGGAGAATTTACACAATGCCCATCTATCATAAATTTTATTTTTTCTGAAAACAGAGTTTTTATTCCCCGAACCTCCAATTCTGTTTCTCTTACATAATTAATAGAAGTTGCAAAACCAGGTACCCGTACAAAATATTCCCCAAGAGTTGATATCCCCATTTTTTTCAGATCATCTCCTGTAACTACGGAAACAGTACCAGGAGCATCAAAAATTTCATGCTCATTTTTTGTTGCTATAGATACCATGGGGATTTCCTCAAAAAGAAACTCCTCTGTTATCTCATTTGCATATAAAGTGGTATTAAAAGACAGTACAAAATATATTAAAAACAACAATCCTGCTT
Source organism: Desulfobacterales bacterium (assembly GCA_030149595.1). Lineage (GTDB taxonomy): Bacteria > Desulfobacterota > Desulfobacteria > Desulfobacterales > DAOWNP01 > DAOWNP01. The sequence goes on along the minus strand of JASFBI010000202.1, from coordinate 2,950 downwards.
TTCCCATAAATAATATTCTTTGCATTTTTATTTTAAAAACAACTGTAAGAAAATCTATAAAATGAGACCTTTGAATAATAACTTTTTTTCAAAGGTGGCCTCTAATAAAACCAATAAGCTATAATAGTAAAATGCATTAAAAATGAAATTGTTCTAAGGTCTCATTATATATTTTTAACTTTTGGAAATTGGTCAAACATGCGGAAATTTGAAATATTTTAGAAGTATAATAAAAATATAAAATTTATTCAAGAATTTAATATTAAAATAATAAAAAAGCTACAAAGAGTGATTTTTTATAGATTTTTTTAACCCTTTCCATGCATCAAGCCGCTGTTTTATAACTTTTTCATATCCTCTGTCAGAAGGATTATAAAATTCATGATTTTGTATTTTTTCAGGCAGGTAATCCTGAGGAACATAAGCTCCTTTATAGTTATGTGCATATTTATATCCCTCTCCATAGCCCAGATTTTTCATAAGCTTTGTAGAAGCATTTCTGATATGGCATGGTACAGGAAGAGTTCCTGTTTCATCCACGACCTCCTTAGCTTTATTATAAGCTTTATATATACTATTGCTTTTAGGAGCTGTAGATAGGTATACAGCTGCCTGCACAAGAGCTCCCTCTCCTTCTGGATAACCTAAAAATCGATATGCCTCCATGGCATTTAAAGCAACTGACAAAGCATTATTATCTGCCACACCAATATCTTCTGATGCAAAACGAACCATTCTTCTTGCAATATATAAAGGATCTTCTCCCGCAAGAAGCATTCTTGCAATCCAGTATATTGCAGCATCAGGATCACTACCTCTCAAACTTTTATGAAATGCAGAGATCAGGTTATAGTGCTCTTCCCCTGATTTATCATACAAAAGCACTTTTTTTTGAAATATCTCCTCTATATCATCAAGGGTCACTTTTTTTTTATCTTCTTTGTGTTCACACTGTTTATTTATATAAAATACTGTAAGTTCAAGGCTGTTTAAAGCAGTACGAACATCTCCATCGGATGTTTTAATGATATATGATAAAGCATCTGGTTCAAATTCAAGATTAAATGTCCCCAAACCATTAACCTTATCAGAAACAGCACGATTTACGATTTTAACGATTTCTTTTTTGCTATGGGAGTTAAAAGTAAATACCCTGCAGCGTGAAAGCAGAGCCGGTATAATTTCATAGGATGGGTTTTGGGTTGTAGCTCCTATCAGTGTTATTAAACCATTTTCGACATGTTTAAGAAACGCATCCTGCTGGGACTTGGAAAATCTGTGTATCTCATCCACAAAAAAAATCGTTTTTTTTCTAAAGTTATAGAGGCTCTTTCTTGCATTTTCAATAACAGACCTAATCTCTTTTACACCAGAGAGTACAGCTGATATCTGAATAAATTCAGATTTTGTTTTATTGGCAATAATATTTGCAAGAGAAGTTTTCCCACATCCAGGAGGTCCCCACAAAATCATGGAAAAAATTTTATCCTCTTTAATTGCTTTGTGCAAAACAGCACTTTTACCCATAATATGATTCTGCCCAACAAAATCATCCAATGTTTCAGGCCTCATTTTTTCTGATAGAGGAATTCCAAACTTGTCTTTTTTTCTATTAATTTTATGATTTAAAAACTCCACAAAAACACTCTTTTCTAATTAACACTCACAAAAGACAGCACCTTACCACACAAACACTTACGTTTGGGTGGATTACAGACAATTAACGCAAACAATTATTTTTCTGTTTTACTTCTTATGAGCCTGCCGCTTCTTGTTTTCCCAAATACTATTTTTTGAGTTCTTTTTTTTAAAAAAATACGGATGGGTACTTTATCAAGACCGGTAGCTTCTCTGAATTGATTTGCCAGATATCTTCTGTATGAAAAATGTACAGCTTCAGGATAATTTACAAAACAGACAATTGTAGGCGGTTTTGTTGATATCTGGGCAGAATAAAGAAATTTTATACGTCTGCCCCGATAAAGAGAAGGCTCATTTTTTTGGACAGCTCTTTCCATTATCTGATTTACTTTTCCTGTTGTTATTCTTGTTTTGTACTGAGCGTAAATCTGGTTAACAAGATTAAAAATTTTATGATTTCTCAGTCCTGTTAATGCTGATATAGTAAGAGCAGGTGCAAAAGTTAAAAATTTAGCCTCCATTTTCAATTGCTCAACATAACGCTTTACACTCTTTGCATCTCTTTCCACAAGATCCCATTTATTTAATAGAAACAGACAGCCGCAACCCCTTTCATATGCATAGCCTGCTATTCTTACATCCTGGTCTGTAACTCCTTCCGATGAATCTATAAGAATCAATGCAATATCACAACGGTCTAAAGATTTTAATGCTTTTATTACTGAAAATTTTTCAATTTTAAAAGAGACTTTTGCTTTTCTGCGGATTCCCGCTGTATCAATAAGAAGATAAGATTTATTATCTATTTTACAAAAAGTATCTATGTAATCTCTTGTAGTACCAGGAACATCACTTACAAGCAGGCGTTTTTCCTTTAAGATACGATTAATCAAAGATGATTTACCTACATTTGGCATGCCCACAACAGCAATTTTTATAGCTTCATCATCGTCCTCATTATCAACAATTTCTGGAAGTTTTTCTGTTAATGTATCCATAAAATCATGTATTCCATACCCATGCTCTGCTGACACAGAATACAGTTCCCCTACTCCAAGAGAGTAAAAATCATAAAGATTAACCTCTCTTTCCAGCCCATCTATTTTATTTACCACATAAAATACAATCTTATCTGGAACTTCTCTTAGTATATTTACAATATCCAGATCATAGGGTGATACTCCAAACTTACCATCAAGAATAAAAATAATAATATCTGCATGCTTTATAGCCTCCTTTACCTGCAAATTAATCTGCCCTGCAAAACCATCATCATCATTTGATATAAAGACACCTGTGTCAATTATTA
>JASFBI010000201.1 GCA_030149595.1 Desulfobacterales bacterium | reverse complement strand
ATAGATTGTCATATACCAGATTATAAACACACCCATTCCATGCAGGAATTGCAGAACCTGTCTGGGTAACTGCCAAAGCCTTTAATGAGATATCATAAGAAAGCACTGGTTTCTGCACACTTTGCAAATAACGAATTTTACTCAAGGCTCTTTTCTTTTTTTCCGGAAAAGCAGATGCTTCCATCACAACATCAGCCGTGTCTTCATCCATGGAAGATGACAAAAAAACTCCATTCATAAACCCTAAACCAGGCTCTTCTGACCGGGGCTCAAGCTGGGGATAAAAAGCATATTTTATTTGAAGAAAAACAAAAAATATCACAAAACAGAAAAAAACAACAAGAGTTCCTTTATGACAAACAGTAATAATAAAGCGCCAGAAAATATAGATTTTTGATTTTGAACTACTGTTTACAACTCTACGAAAATATGTGGTTATTATGGGAATTATCCACAATAGCTGGGGAGAATAAGCCAAATGCCATGTTAATAACAGACCTGTAAAAAAAACAGGTCCCCACCACCACATAAAAACAGTAGAAGCACAAAAGGAGATAACTGTGATTATAAAAAAATCCAGCAGAGACCACTTGTCAACCCAGGCTGATTTTCCAGTGGTAGAAGCTCCGCCAACCTTTAACAGTTGCCATCCAGTGGGAAGATGAAGAGATCCTTTTGCTGTATCAAAACCCACATTCCAGCCGCAGGGGATGCTGCTTCCTGATTTGATTATACTGGTTCGCAAAACAGCAGTTAAATCAATATTTCCTTTTTCAGCACAAATACCGTTTAAACTGTCATCTTTTTTTGTAATTAACTGATCTTTATTATCAGATGTTACGCGTCCTATTTTGTAATATTTATTTTCTATTCCAACAAACCTTCTTTTGCCCAGTATCCCTGTGATTTTGTCCCTTACAGTAGCCCCCATACCGTCAAAATCAAGCCATATATCCCTGTTTAAATTGAATTTATCAAAAAAAGCCCCATCGGTTTTTAATTTTATCTCTTTAAATTTTAAAGTATCATCTGGTTTAATTAAAAAAGTGCTGTACTTTCGCCATTTTACAGGCATGGTGGTTTGAGCAGGATCTATAGCTCTTCCTCCTGATATTTCAACTCTTCTGAAATCAGGATATGGTTTAAATGCCCATATCTCACTTCCATATGAAGTCTTAACAGGAGATATCTCATATACTTCCCTGTTTATTACAGAAGTAATTAAAATATCCCACTGGCCTGGCTTTATCTCCACAAAAAAACCTTTATCAGAAGAAGGCTTTACAGCTAAATCACTTCTTATAAAAACAGGCTGTGCACCTTTTAATATAACATTATTAATTTTTTCACGCCGTTTTTCTCCGGATGCTGTAATTCTTACAACAGTATGAATTTTAAAAGGTATTGTATCTTCAAAAAAACGAAAAACAGAAATATTTGTTTTATTTATTATATTTTTTCTGCTCTTTTTTTCAGAAGACAATTTTTGAATCCATATTCTACTGTTTTCATCAACATATGGAGTTAAAACTTTTTTATCATTCACTGTTAATGAGAAGACACCTGTTATCTCAGGTATGGATAAAACATCAGGTATTTTATCCCAGAAAAACTCCCCTTCCACAGTGTGGGTACCGGTTTCAAGAAAAACAGACGGCATGTTCTTCTGCCTTATCACTACAACAGGTCCATTACCATCTATTGCAACCTGATTTGGCCAGCACCTGTCATCTCCTGGCAGAGGAACCCATGAAGGCTTAAAAACAAGCCACTTCTGTCTAAAAACTGCCTTTGATTTATCAACTGCAAGAGTCAGCTTGTTTGGAATAAAACAGATATGATGATTTGAACCGTTATAAAATCCTGGACATAAAAACTCTTTATTACTATCTGTTACCCATTCTCTCCAGACTTCAAGCTGCTCAGGCACATATGGTTTTGTTTGTGCCCATACAAAATTTGCAAAACATATTTCAAATATAATCACAAATAGTAAAATATTTTTCTTCAACAAATACCCCATTTTTAAAAATATTAATAATTCAACAGGCTGTTACAAAATGTTTTTTTAGATTTTTTCCAGATAAGATACTATAAAGGTACTGTTTTATTAAAAAAAATAATATTATTGATAATTAATAAAACATTTTAAATGTATATACTTAATAACATATATTAGCAAGTTTAATATAACATACATGGCAGGTTTCTCTGCCACAACAAAAATTGAAACTTTCATGATTACGGTCTGTTGGACGGAGTTTCATATAAAAGATATAAGCTGGGTAAAATATTTTTTAACCCTGACTCATAACTGCCTTTAAGTTTTTCAAACAGTAATTTCAAAAAAATCTGCAAAAATAATCAACTGGCAAATCATATAATTAAAAAAATACAAAATAAAAAATGATTGACAAACCCTGAACTATTTAATATTTAACATCAGTTGGTTAACAAACAGATAGATATTGGTCCCATCGTCTAGTGGTTTAGGACGCTGGCCTCTCACGCCGGTAACACGGGTTCGAATCCCGTTGGGATCACCATTATATCAAGGTTTTCAGCGTTTAACGTGGTTTTCGAGGAAGCACTCACATAGTTCATCTTCAAGCAGTCTTAACAAGTGCGTTGTTATTTACAATATCAATCAATTTGAGGACATTAGTTGCAAGTGCATCATCAAAAACCACAGGTAAACCTTGGTCATGGACATCAGTAAAAGGTGGTTCAAACAACATACCTTTGTCGATGGTACCATTCTATAACTTCTCCGTATGATGCTTGTTTCTAATTTCCACTAATGTATCTGCTACGCCCCATATAAAAATATACAAGACCTTGAATATTCATCTATATGTACTCCAGTATTTTCTGATAGTAACTCTTTTATTGTATTTCAATCCAAATTCGAAATAAACCACAAAATTTACTTATATGGAATGATATGCTTTGTCAAAATAGTTCAAGTTTTAAAATTGGGGTTGACTTTCTAACGAACTATGATAATTGTTCAATTAAGTTACAAAAATTGTGAGTTTTTCACAAAAATGATCATGTAAATTCCATTAACTGTTTTTAACAAAGGTTTTTTGCAATGTTAATTCAATTCACAGTAGGAAATATACTTTCTTTCAGTAATCCTGTAAAGTTTAGCATGGTTGGAACTACTGCTGTTAAAGAATACGAAAATGTTAATTCATTTATTGACCCAACCCAAAAGTGCAAACTGCTAAAATCAGCCGCCATCTATGGCGCAAATGCCAGTGGAAAAAGCAACTTGATCAAATCAATTTCAGTCATGAAAAGTTTTGTTTTAAATTCATTTCGTGATGCCTTGCTGGAAAAGAATGAAAGAATCCTATCTGTTACTAAATTTTTATTAAAGAAAGAGTATGAAAAAGAACCTTCCTTTTTTGAAATTGTATTTGTTTATAAAAACAAAAGGTATCGGTATGGCTTTGAAGTTTCGGAAGGTATAATTGAAAGTGAGTGGTTATTTTTTGTAAATACAAATAAAGAGATTAAATTATTTATTCGTGAAAATAAAAAAATTGAGGTTAACAAACGATCTTTCAAAGAAGGGGCCGGTTTAGAAAACAAGACTCGTGAAAATGTATTGTTTCTGACAGTTGTTGCTCAATTAAATGGTGAAAAATCTGGCAAGGTTGTTGAATGGTTTAAAAAATTAAGGATAGTTTCTGGATTAAACGATTTAGGTCATAAAGATTTCACCATATCAAAGTACAAAACAGATAAAAAATTTAAAAAATGGACACAATCAATCTTTGATTCTTTAGATATCGTTGATATATCTACTGAGAAAGGACTACCGCCAACCATAGATATTAACTCCATACCAAAACGTGATAAGAACAGAAAAATATTGAAAAATCTGTTCTCAGCTTTAAAGGAACTTCAAGGTGAAAAAGGTGAAATAGATCGGATAGTTACATGGCACAACAAATACGATGCAAATAATGAAATAGTGGATAAAGTCCCATTTGATTTCAACACACAAGAATCTGAAGGAACTAAAAAACTGATCAACTTTTTAGGACCGATTTATGATACTTTAACACAAGGTTACACCTTAGTTGTTGATGAACTCGATTCCAAATTGCACCCACTTCTAACTATAATGATAGTTAGTCTTTTTCATGAACATAATTTTAATAATGCACAATTGATATTTGCTTCCCATGACACGAATTTGTTAAAGAAAGAATACTTTAGGCGAGATCAAATCTGGTTTACAGAAAAAAATGAATATGGGGAAACAGATCTTTATTCGTTAATAGAGTATAAAGAAGTTCATGTTAGAAAAGATGCTGCTTTTGATAAAAACTACTTAAATGGACGATATGGAGCAATACCATCTTTAGATAATGTAGCGACGGAATTTGAATAATAATGGGTAGAAATAAAAAACACCTAAAAAGTCAAGACGATTCTGTTTTCAATAGAAAAATAGATACCCGAGATGAAAGAGTATCAGCCACAGATCCTAAAAAAATTGTCTTCAGCTTAAAATATTTTATTAATAATCAGCCTAAAAAGGATATGCAAACATATTCATCATGGGAAGATGAAAACCGCTTATCAAAACTATTGGAAAAGTTACAATCTATTTGTGACTGTACATTAATGAAAGCAATTCAAGAAGGTCATATAAAAAGGTATGATTCATTCCCCCCTTCTAATAAAACTGACTTTAAATGCCCGCCTCAATTCAAAGATAGACAATGGTATGTTGTTAATAAAATCTCAGGGCAAAAGGCAAGAGTTGCAGGCGTAATGGTTCAAAATGTTTTTTATATTATTTTCTTTGATAAAGAACATAGGTTCTGGATATCTTAAATTAGCGCGCTAACGCGCGGACTTTTCACTCTCGTACAAATTCCATGGTGT
>JASFBI010000200.1 GCA_030149595.1 Desulfobacterales bacterium | reverse complement strand
CATAGGTTCGCCCCTACATGCGATGATTCAATGGTTTAAAACGATGACCACCAACAAATATATTCGGCAAGCCGTTACGGAATGCAGATTTTAAAATTTTTATCTAACGCAGGAAAACATACAAATTAAGACAGTTTCCGTGGGGGTATAATACATGGAATGGAAACCACCTTTTGTGGAGATCGTCATTAAATTATGACAATCCAAAAGATCTATTCTCACATGGTTTGCGGCCTCTAAATTTAAAATCAGTAATTTTATGCATCAATACATAATGTTTTTCAATTTCATTTGTAACTGCAATTTCAAACTCATTTCTAAATTTTACCATATTATTACTTTCACAAACTATACCGGCGGCCATTGCATGCCCACCAAACTCTTTTAAATATTTTGCACAATTATTATCTGCAAGAAGCTGAAAAAGATTAAACCCTTTAACACTTCTTGCAGAACCTTTGGCAAGAACATTTTTATTTGAAATAAGAACAACCGGTTTGTCAAATTTATCCGCAAGAAAAGAAGCAGCTTTTCCCAAAACCCCTTCATGCCAGCTCTTATTCCACAAAACTATGGTGTTTTTTATAGTTTCATCCGGATGTTTTTTAAAATATTCACACACATCAAAAACAATCCGTTCCTGCTCATTTTTCCATTTTATATAATAACTGTTAAGTTCTTTTGCAATTTTTGCAGCTTTAAAAACATCTTCTGTTGTAAGCAAATCAACAATAATATTGGCATGACACACTCTTCCTGCCACCTGAAACCTTTTTACAAGATTAGAAGTTACATCAATTACATTTCCATTTATTATATCAAATCCGCACTCATCAATCATAGCCTGAATACCTGCTCTTCTTTCAACAGACTTAATCATTTTGTACCCGAAATTTAGCATATTTTTATTATCACCTTTAACAGGTACAAGATCTGCCAGCGTGCCTATGGCAAAAATATCACAATACTCCATTAAATCAGGTTCTAAAAATTTATCCCAGAAACCCTTTTGTCTGAAATAGTATGTCAACGCCATGGCAAGATAATATGCAAGACCAACACCTGCAAGGTGATCAAGTTGTGACATGCAGTCTTTCTGCTTTGGGTTAATAATTGCAAAAGCCTTTGGAAGATCAGCAGGAACTTCATGATGATCGGTAATAATAACATCTATTCCATACTCAGCAGCCAGCTGCACGCCTTGTACACTATTTATACCACAATCCACTGTAATAATAAGATCTATGTCCTTGTTTCTAAATTGCCCTGCAACTATCTCAGCAGAAAGACCGTAAGCATCTTTCTTTCTGTCTGGAATAAACCAGGAAACATCTGCTCCTATTTTTTTAAAAAAATCATATAAAATACTTACAGATGTAGCTCCATCTGAATCATAATCACCAAAGATCAATATTTTCTCAGCCATACTAACTGCCTTGTAAATCCTTTTTACAGATTTACTCATGTGCTTTAAAATATACGGGGATGTAATCTGACCAAAAGGAAGTTTAAAAAAAAACTGGGATTCATCACCGGCAATAAGCCTGCGCCTGAAAAGAATAGAAGCTACAACAGGTGATTCATTAGAAGTAAAGTTAACATTTTTTTTATGCTTTAAACATAAATCAGATGAGTTTATTTTTTCCATAACAATTTAAGACTCCAGTAAAAAAAATTTCAAACTTAACATTTAAACGCCATAGCGATTTCAGCACAATAATATAATTTCTGTTTTAATAGTATTTAGAAGCATGCAATGAAAACCTGCGATTTTCAGCGAAAATTAATCCACATAATAATACAAGGGAGGCAGAAATCCTTTTTTTCAACTTACAAAAAAATAGCTTTTTAGAAAATGAAATAAAAGTGATTTTGAACAAACCTGTAATAAAAAGCTTACTAAAACATTCAATCACTAAACCATTATACTAAAAAACACAGTTTGTAAAGAAAAATCCAAGATTCATCAAAAAAACAAGCAGTAACAATAAAAGAAACATTACACTTAAAAAAACCTCAATTATTTCTCTATAACGGTCATGAGGCCGATCTGGATTTTTCATCTAAGTTTGCCCACAACAAATCATGAAAGAACGTATTAACTTATTACGTTCTTTCATATAACCGGCATGGCCGGAGCATGGTTATTCTTTATCGGCCACAACGAAAATTAAAACTCTCATGATTACGGTCTGTTGGACAAAGTTTCATATAACATACATGGCAGATTTATCTGCCACAACGAAAATTGAAACTTTCATGATTACGATCTGTTGGACAAAGTTTCATATAAATCTCTTTAAACTGTTCTCTGTCCGGGTTCAGGACCTTTTTCAGGTGGACCTGCAAAAGCCTGGGCTATCTGCATCCATTCATTAACAACTACCCCTTTTACAGAAAGTTTTGTGTCAGCCACATTCCTTCTTTGGGTAACAACCAAAGAAAAATCCATGGCAGTACCTGTAATAATATTTTCCGATCCCTCTTCACCCCAGCACATCTTCTCTCCAGATGGCAAATCTAACACTACATTCACAGAAACATCAGGCACATCAAGTTGTTTGTTTTTATAACTCCATCCAAAAGTAGTAACACCTATATGAGCTACATGCTTAATTCTTGCTGATTCAGATCTTCTAATATGAAGAACATCCAGTATATCCTGACCATGTGCCCAGGTTTCCATAATCCTTGCTGTTGCAAAGGATAAAGCACTCATGGAAGGCCCGTACCACAGAACACGATCTTTAGCATCCATTTGAGATAAGACATCTATAAGCCCCTGCCGCTCTTCCCTCCACCACAAAAGAAGCTTTGAGGATGACAAATTTCGCCCCTTTGATAAAGTTTTTTCGTGGAATTTATCAAAATCTGTAAAATCACTGAATATTTCTTCAAGATGTTTGTTAAACCCATCTGAATCAGTAACTGCAAGCCTTGCTGCTGCATCAAAATAAGCTATATGACTAATCTCATCTCTAATGCTCCAGTTATAAAAAGGAGTTACCGTATCCCACTGTTTTTCATCAATATCTTTTACAATACCATCCAGATAATCATACTCTTCTGATAAATCTTTACAAATTTTTTCCATTATCTCTCCATATCAGTAATTTCTAACTAACATACATGGCAGATTTAATCTGCCACAACGAAAATTGAAACTCTCATGATTACGGTCTGTTGGATAGAGTTTCATATAAAAAGTTATATAACTGTTTACAGGTGGTTAATATAAACAGTTACCAAAATATTTAAAAAAAACGTACTCTGTTTTCCATACTCAAAGGGTCTGCTTTAATCTGTACATCTGCGGGTATTACTACATCAAGCTTTGCTTTTGCACGAATTCTGGCTTTTAATAAAACATCAAAGGTTTCATCTATTAAAAAAGCTGTATTTACTTTCATTTTCAGAGGTATTTTAAGCTTTTTCTTTAAATGCACAGTAATATTTTCTGAAAGTTTTAATGGAAAATCCATTTTAACAGGTATACGGGCTTTAAAAGGAATTGTGGATTTAAATTTAATTACCCCGGTTGCCGGCAGGGGTATCTTTTTTACACCAAACATACTCGTATAAATTTTAGCACCTCTTAAGGGGAGTTCTAAATTTACAGGAATCCTTGCACTGATATCTATATTCTGGTTCAAAGGAACATTAAGATCTAATTTAACCGGAGCTGTAAAATCCTCATCTATAACAACAGAAATCTCTTCAGAAACAGGAATACTCACTTTAATTTTCTTTGATATGTGCAGCTTAACCATAGTATTTATCTCTGCTATGGCAATTACAGGATCTATAATTTCAGCATTAATTTTTTTATTAATACTATATGCATAAAGCTCTTTTTTTGCCTCAATCAGTAAATAATTAAATGTTTTAACTGCAACAAACCCAGTGATTACAATTAAAAGCAAACCTCCTAAAAAAACAAAAAACACTATTTTTTTATAATTTGCCTTTGCCTTTTCCAAAAAATCCATATCTTTTTATTCCTTCTTAATTAATCAGCGAATCGTAATTTCACCCTTTTTAGATACAGTCATATTAAGGTGTACTTTTACAGGAATTAAATCATGAATTTCTGCACTGCATTTAAGTTTTTCCGGCAGCTTAATATCAAAAATATCATTTAAAGGCAGTTTTGTATCAATATTAAGTTTTAACGGAAGGATAATGCTTTTTTTCAAATGAACTTTTATTAACTCGTTTAATCTATAATTAACAACAGTACTGACTCTTACATCAGTATCTAAAGGAATCTCAGCTTTTACAGGAAATTCACCATTTATGGGAACAGTAATATTAAACAGACCCAGCACTTTTGTTTTAACTTTAATATTTTCCAGCTTTATTTTTATATCAACAGGCACAGTAGTTGTTATATGACAAACCTGATCTATGGGAATCTGAAAAGTCTGGTCAACAGGAATTTGAAAATCATCATCTATTAATACTTTTATATCTTTATTAATGGGAAGCTTGACAGCTATTTCTTTATTTAACCTTATTGGTAAAATATCGTCCAAAATGACATCAACAGGCAGCTTATCTTTAACCCGTGCATTTATAATCTGCTTAAAGTCGTATCTGATTAAAGTGTCTGGTATAATATTATAATAGTACTGAAAAATATAATATGAAATAAAAACCACTGAACAACATATCACCAGCAAACATAAAAAACCTGTTAGAATTTTATATTTATGCTGAAACAAATTTCGTTTGACAAAACTACCAACTCCCATAAAACCACTAATAATATTACCTTTATTCATACAGTAAACTCTCCACTGCCTGTTTTTAAACTTCAGCAGACTGTTACAAAACTACTCTGCCATCAACAATATACAGCCCGTCTGAATCAGCAATCAATGGATTAATATCAACAGATTTAAGATCTT
>JASFBI010000199.1 GCA_030149595.1 Desulfobacterales bacterium | reverse complement strand
CCATAGGTGTTGGTCAGTACCAGCATGATGTGGATCAAAAAATTTTAAAAACAGCTTTAGAGGATGTTGTTTCAAGCTGTGTAAATCAGGTTGGAGTAGATATAAACCTGGCCAGTGTTCAGCTTTTAAGCCATATATCCGGCATAGGACCTAAACTTGCTCAAAATATCGTAGCTTTCAAAAACGAAAACGGACCATTTAAAACAAGAACAAATATAAAAAAAGTCCCAAGACTTGGACCCAAAGCATTTGAACAGGCTGCCGGTTTTTTAAGAATCAACAATGGGAAAAATCCTTTAGACGGATCTTCTGTACACCCTGAAAGCTATAATATAGTTTATAAAATAGCAAAAGATCAAAACTGTGATTTAATAGATCTTATAGGCAAAACAGATTTAAAAAACAGAATAAATTTAACGGAATATATAACAGAAACAACAGGTTTGCCAACATTAAACGATATTCTATCTGAGCTGGCAAAACCAGGAAGAGACCCCAGAGAAAAAATTGAAAAATTTGAATTTGCAGAAGAAATAAATACAATTTCCGATCTCTATGAAGGGATAACTCTTCCAGGTATTATAACCAATATTACAGCTTTTGGAGCTTTTGTCGATATAGGGGTGCATACAGACGGTCTCCTGCACATAAGCCAAATTTCCAATAATTTTGTAAAGGACCCTGCAAAACTTTTAAAAATACATCAGAAAGTAAAAGTAGAAGTTATAAAAGTAGAAAAAAACAGAAAAAGAATCTCTCTTTCCATGAAAAAAAATCATGAAAAAAAATCAAAGAAACAATTAAGACCAGATAAAAACCATTCTGTACAAAAAAAACCTTTTAACAGCCAGCTTGCTGACCTTTTAAAGTAAACAAAATTTGAAAAACACAAAGGTAAATTAATTTGCTGAAAATTATATTTAAAAGGATATTGATCAGTATAATAATTGTCTTTATATTTTCTTTACACATACTTGGAATTTACAAATTCTCTTTTCTTGAATCTTTAGACCTTTTTTTTTATGACTTAAAAATCAGACAAACTGTACAGTCTACAGTGGACTACAGAATAGTTATTATAGATATTGATGAAAAAAGCCTTGCCCGTGAAGGCCACTGGCCATGGAAGCGGGATAAAATAGCAAACCTTGTCTGCAACCTGTTTGATTTTTATAATATCAGCACACTGGGCTTTGACATAGTTTTTGCTGAAAAAGATGATTCATCAGATATAAAACTTTTCAACAAAATTACTTCGGGTAATTTCACTTTTGATAAAAATTTATCAGAATTCTTAAAAGAGATACGACCAGGCCTTGACAGAGATAAAATTTTAGCAGACAGTTTTAAAGAAAAGCCCATTGTATTAGGTTACTATTTTAAACCATATAAAAGCAGCAACAATCCAGGCATGCTGCCTGATCCATTAAACACTGAAGCTAATATGGATATCTCAAAAATCCCTATAAAAAAAGCTGAAGGATTTGAAGCAAACCTGTCCATATTACAACAAAACGCCCTGTCCGGCGGCTTTTTTGATAACCCTTTAATTGACAAGGACGGTATATTCAGACAAATCCCCCTGCTTGAAAAATATCAGAACAAACTTTATGAATCATTTGCCCTTGCAATGATCAGAACTATTTTAGGTATAAACCCTTACGAGCCTGTATCTTTTTACACATCAGAAAATAATGACAGCATTATTTTAGAAGAGATAAATACAGGTGGACTGAGAATCCCAACAAACAAACATGGTGCTGTTCTTATTCCATATTTAGGAAAACAGGGAAGTTTTCCCTACATATCTGCGACAGATATACTAACAAAAAAAGCAGATCAAAACCTGCTCTCCGGAGCAATCGCCATTATAGGCGCAACAGCTCCAGGTTTGTCAGATCTTCGTTCAACCCCTGTACAAAATGTATTTCCAGGAGTCGAAATCCAGGCCAACCTTATTTCCGGATTTTTAGATCAAAGAATAAAACACCAGCCTGAATACACAAAAGGAATTGAGTTTTTCTCCCTTGCCTTTTTAGGCATACTGTTATCATTTGCACTCCCACGCATGTCACCTGTTATATCCATACTTTTCTTTATTATAACAATTTCCTCTATAATATTATGTAATTTTTATCTTTTTACACAAAGTAATTTGGTTATTCCCATAGCTGCATCACTTATACTTGTACTTTGCGTATTTATTTTTCATATAACATACGGATATGTAGTTGAATCAAAAGAAAAACGTAAAGTTGCCAGTATTTTTGGGAAATATGTTCCTCCTGAGCTTGTAAAGGAAATAAGCAGCAATCCTGAAAATTACAATCTTGAAACAAAACTAAGGAATATGACAGTTATTTTTGCTGATATACGCGGATTTACCAGCATTTCAGAAACATTAGATCCAAAGGATCTGGGAAATTTAATAAATGAATTCTTAACTGCAATGACAAAAATAATCTATGCAAACAGAGGTACAATAGATAAGTACATTGGTGATGCAATCATGGCATTCTGGGGTGCGCCTGTTACAAACCCTGATCACAAAAAAGATGCACTTTTTGCTGCTCTTGAAATGATAAAAGCCCTTGATAAATTAAAATCAGATTTCAAAAAAAAGAGATGGCCTGAATTAAAAATAGGTATTGGAATAAACACAGGACCTATGAATGTAGGAAATATGGGATCTGTTTTTAGAATAGCATATACTGTACTGGGCGATGCCGTAAATTTAAGTTCCAGACTTGAATCTTTAACTTCCAAATACGGAGTAAATATTATCGTAAGTAAAAATACAATGGAAAATATTGACGAAATTGTTTTCCGCGAAATTGACATAGTAAAGGTTAAAGGCAAAAAAATACCTGTATCTATATATGAACCATTAGGTTTTCACACAGAAATTAATGAGAAAACAGAAACTGAGGTAAAAATATTTGATAAAGCATTAACTTTTTACAGACAGCAAAACTGGATACAAGCTGAAAAAACACTTCTGAATTTAAAAAAGATTTCAAAGAATCAAATACTATGTGATCTGTACATGGACAGAATTAAATATTTTTGTGAAAATCCTCCAAAAAAAGAGTGGGACGGAGTTTTTACATTTAATGTTAAATAAAAAAGAACAAAACCGACAGGTTGTTACAGAATGAAAACTTCTTCAAGTTCAAGGCGGAAATTTAATTTTCCAACGCAGAAACTGGGCAAATTTTGGTTTTGTAACAACCTGTCTAAAAGTGCAGGCAATGTCTCAAATGGCATCTTCTATTATTTCATCGCATGTTCCATCATCATCAGAAGACAACATCAATCTAAAGTAAAATGTTAATAATACTGTAAATGAGGTACCAATTACAGTGTATACAATTGCCGGAATACTAATTGCTGTAGACTTGATTATTGTCATTGCAATAACCATAGCAAGTACACCGTTTTGCAAACCAACTTCAATAGCTATTGTTTTAGCTTTGGCTATACTTAGTTTAAATAATTTGGCGATAAAAAACCCTAACCCTGTGGTACATAGGTAAAGAGCAATTACTATTTTTCCAGATTTTCCGATGTTCGAAAATATTTGACTATCTCCACTTAAAATTACGACAGCTCCAATAAAGATTAAAGCTATTATAAAAAAAAAGTTAAATTTGCGTTGATTACGAATCGCAAAATCTGGCCACCATGTTCGAATTAACATACCCAGAATAATCGGAATTAACGCCATGATTAACAATTGTTTAAAGATTGTCCCAAATGATAAAATAATATGGGTATCACGTCCCATGAAATATCTTATGCTAAATTCGGTTATCAATGGAATAGTAAAAATTGTGACCAGTGTATTAATTGTTGTCAGAGTGATGGATAGTGCAGGAACGCCTCTTGCCAGATAAACAAAAAGTCCGGCAGTTGGTCCTCCTGGACAAGAAGCAACCAATACAATACCTACAGCAGTCTCAGGAGACACATTCATAAGAGTTGCAAGGAGAAAGGCAACCATGGGTAAAAGAATAATCTGTGTTAAAAAACCTATTGCAACTGCTTTCGGATAAACTAATATCTGGCTAAAATCTTTAACAGTTAATGTCATGCCAATCCCAAGCATTATTATACCAATTAAACATGGAAAAACAATTTTTACTATTGTAACAAATTCCATAAATTCGCTCCTTTTCTTTAAGAAGAATACTCCTGTTTGGAGTTCAGGAGTTCAGGGGATGGAGTTCAGGGGGAGTCCCCCGAACTCCAAATGCGGTCAAATTATTAAAAAGTACCGAAGCCGCATTGTAGTGGTGGAAAAAATTATTTCCGAGGCATTAGCGGGTTGCAGTTTTTTATGATGACCTTGCCTTCAAGCACACTCCCTTTAGAATATTCACTAAAAATACAAGTATTGGTTTTCGGGTCGTAGTTTTCAATCCACAGGTTATCATCTTTCCATGTGGCGCCCATGTGGCGCTGGCCGTCCGGAACCGTAATTGTCATCACCCCGCCATACCGTTTGACAAAAATCTGCTGAAAATGGAATGTGTATGCACCCCAGCCGATCATCAGAATAAGAGCAGATACAATAAGTCCGAGGTTCCATTTTTTGGCTTTAACCCCTACACCAAATAAAACAACTGCTGTCAGGCCGAATACACCCGTCCAGTATAAATATGTGATCACGTTGTGTTCCTTTCGGGAAAGATATCCTGTCCCGCAAAAAGCAGGACTGCACAATTTTCTTCAATTTTCAACCTGAACTCTTTTCCTTACCATCTGAATCTAACACCGAATTATAAGATATACCATCAATGGATGAAATGAAAGGAGAATTATAGGTGGCTGATCAAATATTTGGACATTGTGGGTTTGAGAGTTCTGGGGACACCTTACTTAATTCAAGCTAATTTCATTACAAGCCAACCCTTACCTTCA
>JASFBI010000198.1 GCA_030149595.1 Desulfobacterales bacterium | reverse complement strand
AAAAGAAAAATACGCTTTTTTAAAATTTAATTATTTCTATATTAATAGAGATATTTTAATGATGATCATTTTTCATCTGATCATTACTGCTGATATCTATAATTGTTTTGATGACACAATAAGTCATGCCCATACCAAGTATGGAAAGAGCATACCAGAGTCCACCCATAAAAATAATATGTCCTGCATCCCATACCCATTCAAAAGAAAATGGCAGCATACTTTTATTCTCCTTTTATATGAAACTCTGTTCAACAAACCGTAATCATAAGAGTTTCATTTTTTGTTGTGGCCGATAGTGAATAACCATGCTCCGGCCATGCCGGTTATATAACAAAATTATTCAACAGGATTTAATTCCTTTTCTTGAGGAAAAATCGGGAGATAACGAAATGAGATCATAATCAATATTGCACCATAGGCAAAAGGCAGTATTGTTGTTGCAATCTCCTGCCAGCTTGGGATGTACATTGCCCATGTATCAAAAGACATGACTGGAGCTGCCATTACCTGTAAAACCATAACCCATCTGTTTAAACATACTCCTATGCTTGCAAGTGTAATTGTTGTGTAAAGCAGAAGTTTATTTTGTCTGAGTTTTGGAATAAGTAAAATAACAGCAGGAAGAATTCCGCATATAACAATCTCAACAAACAGTATCCAGATTCCATAAAAAGGATTGTCTTTATAAAAATCCATGAGAGTAAAACCCAACGATGGTGCAGTTACCATTGCCCAGTAAATTGTATCAACTATTTTGGCAATCATGTATGACCCTAACATCCATCCTGAAATTTTTGCAAGAAGGTCAATTACATTATCTTTAACGAGTTTTTTTCCTGTAATAAATTCTGTAATCTTTGTTATTAAAATAGTAAAGCATGGACCGCATGCAGCAGCAGACCATGTAAAAAGAAAGAAAGTCCATGGCCATACAAGAAGTCCTTCACGATAGGCAAATGGTCTTCCATATAAAACACCGGCTACTCCGCCAAGAGATCCCTGATGAAAACAGGAAAGAAAAGCACCTGTGGCTGCAAAAACAGCCATTATTTTGTGCATATTATGTCCCAGATGATGAAAAAAAGGGATTTTATCTATCTGTCTGTTTTCAAGTATCAGGGGAATATACTCTATGGCAAGAACACTAAAATAACAGGAGAGACAAAATGCAACTTCTGTTAACATGGAGTGAACGTTTGCATGCCAGAAAATAAACCAGCTGCGAAGGGGTTGTCCCACATCAATTGCCAAAATTAACAGGGCAGAGCTGTAGCATATAAAACCTATCAAAACCGCATAATTTATTATATTTTTCAGCTCATCAAGTCCGAAAATATATCTTAACAGGCCTGTAAAAAATGCCCCTCCTCCCAGAGCTATAATAGCGAGATCAGCCCAGATCCAAAGGGCAAAGCCATAATAGTCATTCATATTGGTTTGGTTCAATCCCTTAAGCCAGCAAAGGATCATGGCATAAACGCCCCAAAGCAAAACTATTCCTATGATTACTATCCCCAAAATAAATACGGGCAAAGGACAACGTTTAACGCCCTTAGGTATTAACGCAGAATCCATAATAATTTACTCCTAAAATATTTATTGTAAGAAAATATATAAAAAAATCATTAAATCTATTTCACATATTTTTATAATTTAAAAAGAAAATCTTAAATAAAATATCAATGATGTGATTTTTTAATATTTTTTAAGTTTTCTCCTTCTAAATAATTATCACCTGCTCTGTGCACCCACTCTTTTGATGACAAATAATAAACTTTTGGGTTTGTTCCAAGCCTTTCAAGGAGTCGGAATGCCCGATGACTTTTTTTAAGTTTATACACTGCATGGGATTTATTATTCAGATCACCAAAGGTAATGGCACCAGCAGGACAACCTTGCGTACAGGCTGTCTGATACTCATCTTCGTCTATATCTGATCTTCCATCATTATAAGCGTTGTCAAGGGCTCTTTGATATCTGGGGTAGCAAAAATTGCATTTTTCCACAACACCTCTCATTCTCGGAGAGACATCAGGACTTAAATATTTTTCCATCTCAGCCGGCCAAACAGGATCCCACCAGTTAAAATACCTGGCATGGTAAGGACATGCTCCCATGCAGTATCTGCAGCCAAAACATCTTGTATATATCTGGCTTACTATACCTGTTGACATATCATAATCTGTAGCAGTTGCAGGACAAACTGAAACGCATGGTGAATGTCCGTCATGTCCTTCACAATGCATGCATGGCCTTGGTATATAACACACCTCTGTATCAGGAAAAGAAAGGTTATTTGTGATTTTATACACTTTCATCCAGGTAATACTTTTACGTTTGTCTGTTTCGTCTTCTCTAAAAGGTACATTATTTTCAGACATACAGGCAACCATACAAGAACCACACCCTGTACATTTGTCAAGATCAATGCACATTCCAAATTTTTTATTTTTCATATGATTGTGTTCTTTTTTCATCAGAACCTCATTTTTCTAAATTTAAGCATAATTTTATTATGCTCTTGTAAGCTTTGCTCTAATTCCCCAGGCAACATCAAATCCTGAATCAGGATCTTCCACAGGACCTATTAACTGGTTAAAATTTTCACCTTTACCACTAATGAACTTATCATACCCAATGTGGCCTAGTCCTTTAGACATGGCAACAACACCTTCCATAATTCCATTATATACATGAATTTTAACTTTTATTTCTCCTAAAGGAGTTGTTAAAGTTGCGTATTTTGTATTTTTTAACCCATATTTTTTTGCTGTTTCAGGATTAATTTCAATAACCTGGTCATTGTTTTTTAAAACAGTATCTGGTATTGATTTTACTGCAAAAGGAGGGTCTGCAATATATCCGCTTGAGATTCTTATTGACTCTTTTGGTATAAGGATAAGAGGGAACTTACTTTTGCTGCCCTGGGGTTGTGTATTATCCAGATTAATATTTAAAAGTTTTGAAAAGTCAAGATCAGGACATGTTGTTATGTCTTTTTGCGGATTAAACCAAAAACCTTCTTTATCGAGCTTTCTCCATTTATCTTTAAAAGTTGACTTTAGACATGCCTCAAATGAATTCCAGGCAAATGACTCTGCTATACTGCCTCCCATGGTCCTTGCAAGGGAGATAAGAACATCCCCTGTATTTTTGGTATCATACATCGGTTTTACAACCGGTTTTTATAAATTTACCAGTTCACCTGTTATGCCTGAAACAAAAGGTATATCCTGTAGACTCTCCAGGTTTGTATGGTTTGGAAGTACATAGTCAGCTTTTAATGCTGTTTCATCTAAGTATGATGAAAATGAAACTGCAAGGGGTACCGAGTCTATGGCTTTATTTATTTTCTTGCTGTCAGATAGTGTATAACAGGGATTTTCATTATAGATGAAAAGAGCTGCTATTGAGTTTTGATTTTTGGAATTAAGAAGATTTGTCAGTCTGTGGGTAATATATTTTGTATCCTCAAAAGCCCCGACTCCAGCCCCATCCATTCTACTTTTATCCAAACCCGTACTGGTAATTTCATCTTTGACAATTTCAGGCCAGTTTATTTTTTTATTATCAGTAATAAAAAGGCCGCCTTTTTTATTAATATTTCCAGCAAGGTAGTTTAGAGTATAAAATAAAGCTGCTTCGCCAAAACCAAGAGGAGTGTTCCCTTTGCCACGTCCAAATATAGCAATGGGTTTTTTAGCACTTGCAAATGACCTTGCAAGTTTTTCAATGGTTTTTGAATCAATTCCTGTTTTTTCAGCAGCTTTATTTAATGTAGCAGTCTGTATAATAAGGCTTTTGAATTTGTTAAATTCGGTTATATTACCTGAAACAGCGGACTCTTTATAAAGTTTTTCTTTAACTATAACATGCAGCAAACCAAGAGCCAGCACTCCTTCTGTTCCTGGATTAATAGGAATCCACTTATCTGCTTTGGCTGCTGTATTTGAAAGCCTGGGCTCTATCTGAACAAATTTGCCGCCCTGCTCTTTAATTTTACTGTTTGCTCTTATCATTTTTAAAGGAGAAGCAAACCCGTCAATAATACCGCTCCCAAAACTTAAAATAAAATCACTGTTTTCCAGGTCAAAAGCTATTGATCCGTCTGTATTATGAACTTTTTTAATCATAAGTTCATAACTATCAGAGACAGTGGTATCTGCAAAAAAATTATTTGAACCAACTGCATTAATAAATCTTTTTAAAAGAAGGCTGGTAGCATTTTTATCTGATCCTGTTAAACAGGACAGTTTATGGGCATTCCCTTGTTCTCTTAACTCTTTTAATTTTAAAGCAATTTCAGATATTGCATCTTTCCAGGATATTTTTACAAACCTGCCATTAACTTTTTTTAATGGTGTTTTAACCCTGGTTCCTCCATAAAGCAACTGAATGGCCGAAAGACCAATAGGGCATATTCCGCCGTCATTTACAGGATGATTTTCAAGGCCTTCAACTTTAACTGCACGGTTTTCAACCATGCGGATTTTTATCCCACAGCCTCCGGAGCAAAGTGTACAGGCTGTTGTTTTATAACTTACTTCACCACTTGCTGGAACCGGGGTTAGCCACCAGTTTTGAGTCCAAATAGCGGAATCGTCCATCATTTTCCAAGGTATTGGCGTTAATGCTGTTCCAGCTGCTGCTCCAATACCTAAAGACAAGAAGCTTCTTCTGTCTATTTTCATAAATTCTTCCCCTTAAACTAAAAAAGAACAAACGAGTATATATGTTTAAAATTATAATATTTCAGATAAAAAATTTAAAACCATACAAAAGAGTTCTCTTTTCCATGTTAAAATCATTGTCTGAAAAATAATATAGTAAATAACTGTGTTGTAAATTATTTAGGGCAGACAAGAAATCCGTCAGTTTCTGTCTGAACAATGGATGTATGAACCGTGGTTTCCATGTGAGAGCGGAAGAGCGTC
>JASFBI010000197.1 GCA_030149595.1 Desulfobacterales bacterium | reverse complement strand
ACATATCCATCCAATGAAGCAAAAATAAAAATAAAATCCATAACCAAAAGAGACTTAGAATTTAACACAAAAGACTATGAAACAGTAGAACATATTCTAAATGATGTAAAAAAGCATGGTGATAATGCTCTTATAAAATACACAAATAAATTTGATGCACCAGATCTGTCTGTATCATCTATTAAAGTAACTGACAATGAAATAAAAGAGGCTTATAAAAAAGTTGACACTCCTTTTATAAACGCTCTTGACACCGCAATATCCCAAATAAAAGAGTTTCACAAACACCAGAGGGTCAGCTCATGGATAGACACAAAAAGAAACGGGGTGGTTTTAGGCCAGATGGTTAACCCTGTTGATGCTGCCGGCATTTATGTCCCAGGCTCAAAAGGAGGTAAAACACCTCTTGTGTCTACTGTTTTAATGGGAGCCATTCCCGCAAAAATAGCAGGTGTAAATAAAATTTCCATGGTAACACCACCAACAGAAAAAGGCGAAGTCAGCCCCCATATTCTGGTTGCCGCAGAAAAAACTGGAGTTAATCATATATATAAAGCTGGCAGTGCATGGGCAATAGGAGCATTGGCCTATGGAACAGAATCCATTGAAAAAGTAGATGTCATAGTTGGCCCCGGTAATATCTTTGTTACTCTTGCTAAAAAAATTGTATCCGGCACCGTAGGTATTGACACAATTGCAGGACCAAGTGAAATCCTTGTCATAGCTGATAACACCTCTAACCCGGACTTCATAGCAGCTGATCTTCTATCCCAAGCCGAGCACGATCCCCTGGCATCATCCATACTTATAACAGACAATAAAAACACAGCCATATCTGTAGCAAAAGCTGTTAACTTACAAATAAAAACACTCACTCGAAAAAACATTGCTGAAAAATCAATAGAAAATTATGGATTTATTTTACTTACCGATAACATTATAACTGCAATTGATATTGCAAATACTCTTGCCCCTGAACACCTTGAACTCCAGATTAAAAATCCCTTTGAATACCTTGGTCTTATAAAAAATGCTGGAGCTGTTTTTATGGGTAATTACACCCCTGAGCCTGTTGGAGATTACATGGCAGGTCCAAACCATGTACTGCCCACAGCAGGTACAGCAAGGTTTGCATCAGCCCTTTCCGTTGAAAACTTTCTTAAAAAAACGAGCTTAATACACTATTCAAAAGAGGCATTTAAAAAAGAGGCAGATAAAATAATACTTCTTGCCGAAATTGAAGGACTTTCAGCACATACAAATTCCATAAAAATCAGACTAAAAAGTTAAACTGCGGCCAAATCATAAAAAATAAAACCACTCTCTTTTTTTTATAGACTTTACAAAATCATTATGAAATGTTAATTTTTTAAATTAAAAGAATAGACATGATTTAATCCTTATTTTTTCTATGTATCTTAAATTTTACAATACAATTTTTAAAAGCACTTAAATAATTATTTTAAAACCCTGTACCCATTCGTATAAACATCCTGTAATCTACAAAAATGTAAATGGGTACAGATTTCACAGACATAAGCCAGCGGGCACAAAAAACTGCAATTTAGATACCCGCCAAAAAAAAGCAGATATCAGGCACTGTCAAAAATTATAAATTAATATTTCACATACACAGCTTTAATATACTATGCACCAGGCAGGAGATATAAAATGGAATATATTAAAATTAAATTTGGCACCGACTTTGAAGAAAATGAATCGAAATTTCAAAAAGTAATTGATGATATGTTTCAATCAATAAACCCATTATTTACTCTTTCAGAAAAAAGCTGGAAACCTCAAATGGATGTCTGTGAAACTACAGACGAAATTATAATTCTATCAGAATTAGCTGGAGTTGACAAAGAAAACCTTACCCTTGAAATCAATTCAAAAGCAATTAAACTATATGGGAAACGGCATGGAATCCCCCCTGAAAAAAAAGTGAAATACAGACTTGCTGAAATCCAGTATGGAACATTTGAACGAATACTGCATCTACCTGTAACTATAGATACAGAAAAAGTTTCTGCTTCATATTCAAACGGTTTTTTAGAAATCAGACTTGCAAAATTATCTCGAAAAGATATCCAGGCCATAGCTATACAATACGATAAATAGTCATGTTATATAGTTTTCAAATCCTTATTTTTAACATTAACAAACATACAGCTCTTTGGAGGTTAGTAACATGCCTGATAATGATAAAATTAAAATACCTGAAATTTTACCAATACTGCCACTTTTTGAAGTAATTTTATTTCCAAAAATGGTTTTACCTCTGGTTGTTATTCAAAAAGAGTCAATTTTATTAATAGATGAAGCCATGTCAAAAGACAGAATAATAGGCCTTATCTCTTCTAAAAAAGCTGATACAGAAGAGGGCTTTGAAGAAAAGGATTTATATAGAGTTGGCACCAGTGCAACAATACTAAAAATGGCTAAAATTGATGAGAACAGGGCACAGCTTCTTGTCCAGGGAATGCACAGATTTAAAATCAAGGAATTTATAGAAAAAAAACCATATTTACTTGCCCGCACAGAGTATTTATTAAATAATAAAACCAGCGACAAAAAAGATATGGAAACCAAAGCATTAATGCAAAATCTTTCAAACCTCTACAATAAAATTATCGGCCTGACCCCAGGCCTTCCTCAGGAAATAGGAAGCATGGCTCAAACCATTGATGATCCTGGAACCATGGCAGATATGATTATTTCCACCATAAGCTCATCCATAGAGGACAAACAAAAAATCTTAGAAGCTGTAAACCCTAAAAAAAGGCTTAAAGAAGTAACAAAATTAGTTAATCGACAACTTGATATATTAAAACTTGGTAATAAAATCCAGTCCCAGGTAAAAGGAGAAATGGACAAAAAACAAAAAGAGTTCTATCTCCGCCAACAACTAAGAGCAATTAAAGACGAACTTGGAGAAACAGATGATACAAGTATTGAAATTGATGAATACAGAGCAAAAATAGATGAAAAAAAACTTCCTGAAATAGCTGCAAAAGAAGCAGAAAAAGAGCTTAAACGTCTTTCTAAAATGCACCCCTCTTCATCTGAATATACTGTTTCTTCAACTTATATAGACTGGATTACCGCACTGCCATGGAATAACAGCACAAAAGATAATCTTGACATAAAAAAAGCAAAAAAAATACTCGACAATGATCATTACGGTTTAGACAAAGCAAAAAAACGTATAGTTGAATATCTTGCTGTTAAAAAGTTAAAACCTGATTCAAAAGGACCTATTTTATGTTTTATAGGTCCTCCTGGCACAGGAAAAACCTCTTTGGGAAACTCTATTGCAAATGCTTTGGGCAGAAAATTTATAAGAATAGCTCTGGGAGGTGTAAGGGATGAAGCTGAAATAAGGGGGCACAGACGAACATATGTCGGAGCACTGCCTGGAAGAATTATCCAGGGAATCAGAAGGGCAGAATCAAACAACCCTGTCTTTATGTTAGATGAAATAGATAAAGTGGGAAGTGATTTCAGAGGAGATCCATCTTCAGCTCTATTAGAAGTCCTTGACCCTGAACAAAACTTTTCATTTTCAGATCACTACCTTGATATACCTTTTGATCTTTCAAAGGTAATGTTTATTACAACTGCCAATGTACTTGATACAATCCCGCCGGCTTTAAGAGACAGAATGGAAATTCTTCGTCTTGCAGGTTATACTGAGGAAGAAAAAGTTAAAATAGCAAATAAATATCTTATCCCAAAACAGAGAAAAGCCCATGGACTCGACTCCAGCAATATATCTTTTACCAAAGGAGCTATAAAAAAAGTAATTTCAGGATATACAAGGGAAGCTGGATTAAGAAACCTTGAGCGTGAAATAGCATCCATATGCCGCGGAGTTGCTGCTAAAGTTGCAGAAGAAGAGATTAAATCCGCCTCCATAAAAATGATAAACATTCAAAAATACCTTGGACCTGTCACAATAAACTCTGAAACAAAAGCCCGAATGGCAACACCAGGTATTGCAATGGGACTTGCATGGACTCCGTATGGAGGAGAAATCCTGTTTATTGAAGCAGCTTCCATGCCTGGCGGCAAAGGTCTCACTTTAACAGGTCAGTTAGGCAATGTTATGAAAGAGTCAGCATCTGCAGCTCTTACCTATATAAGATCAAATGCAAAAACCCTTACATCAAAAAAAGATGATTATTTCCAAAACCATGAACTTCATATCCATGTGCCTGAAGGTGCTATACCAAAAGACGGTCCATCTGCAGGAGTAACCATTTTCGCAGCTCTTATTTCACTCTTAACCAACAAGCCAATAGACAAAGACCTTGCTATGACCGGAGAAATAACATTACGGGGACAGGTCTTACCTGTGGGAGGAATTAAGGAAAAAGTTCTTGCAGCACACAGAGCCGGAATAAAAACAATAATTTTACCAAAATGGAATGAAAAAGACCTTGTAGAAATACCCCAAAAAATTAAAAAAGTTATAAATTTTCATTTTGCAGAAGAAATAAATGATATTTTACTTTTAGCCTTTCCAAAATAGGGTTTTTATTAAAAAGTATGCACACAAAAAAAAAGATCGCTGTTTTTATAGATAAAGACGGAGTTATAAATTATGACTCAAAAGATTATATTAAATGCTGGAAAGAGGTAAAATTTATTCCAAAAAGCATTGAAGCCATAAAACTTCTAACAGAAAAAGGATTTATCTCTGTAATTATAACCAATCAGTCAATGATCAACAGAGGCATAAGCAGACAAAAAGATCTGAATGAAATTATAAACAATATGAAAAACATTGTAAAATCAAACAATGGAAAAATTACAGAGGTTTTTTTTTGTCCCCATACACCGGATGAAAACTGTAATTGCAGAAAACCATCTCCGGGCTTGATTTTTAAAGCAAAAGATGCTTTAGATATTGACATATATTCATCCTGCATGATTGGA
>JASFBI010000196.1 GCA_030149595.1 Desulfobacterales bacterium | reverse complement strand
GGTACGGTTAAATATTATCTGAAGAATTTCTGTAAGAATACCAAAAGATAAAGCAAGAAGAAGAACCTGCCAGCATTGCTTTATAAAAGGTTTCTGGAGATTTTTTTCCAAAATTTTAACAGTAGATAAGTCCAAAAAGAAAACGCAATAATATGCCCTAATCTCCAAGCTTGTGTAACAATACGGTGAGAATTCAATGCCAGCTTATTATCTTTAGTTCTTATTCTCCCCCATCTCCCATCAGGTGATAAGAGATAACCATACTTAGCCCCAGCGGCTTTGACTTTTTCTGAAAGATCAGCCAATGCCGGCAAGTCCTTGTCAAACTTAGCTATGCAAACAGACATATCATGCTCAGACATACCAATTTGTCTTGCAAGATTAGGGATGCCGGAGCCATATAACTTCATATATATAAACTTCTTAGCCATATCCCTTGTATCAAGTCCTGCTTTTTCCTGATTATAAGAATGTATATCTCCATTAAGTACAGTCTCTGTATATTCAGGATCATTCATAAAGTGTGCTAACATTCTCAACTCTAAGCCGTTTGCGTCAACTCCAAGCAGCTTCTTATCAGGAGCAGCGATAAAAATTTTCCTCATCTCTTTACCATACAACCCCCGTGCTGGTATGTTTACGACAACCTTGTGCCTCATTCTTGCAGTATTAGTTGCATTAGAAAATGCTATTGCTGGTACTCTCCAGTGTCCAGAGGTAGGCCATGCAGCATTGGCTTCATAGTACTCTTGTGCTGTTCTTCCTTTCCATTCACCTTCATCAAAACAGCGAGCCTTTGCCAAAATCCCTCTGCATTCATTCTTCTTGCTTTGTTGTCGAGGCCATTGTTTGTTTGTATTATAATAATCTACATCTTTTTTATTAAGTATCTGCGTACGTCTTGATGTAAGAATATACCAAGCTGCAATACCTTTGCACCAATCAGGGATAGTGTACTCTGATTCCTCCCATTTCTTTATTGAATCATCATCAATCTTACCCGCCCAAGGTTTAAGTAATTCTCCATTCTTTTCAAGATACTCAAGCTCTGCCTCATTATAATTTACTCCCCTCCATCCATATTTATAAAGTATTTGTTTGACAGCATCTCTGTTTCCAAGCGGTATCTCTTCCCATACCAGAGGCGTTATAGCACCAGCAACAGGTGGCTTAATATGATCTTGCATGTACCCTCTTGCTTCCGGTATATACTTTGTTACATGAGCCGAGTACTTACCAGCCTTAGTAATTATCTTCCAATTAGTAGCAGCATAAGAGGCTCTTTGATCTCCATTAAGCATATAGTTCTCATATTCTGCTGGATTAGTTCCAAACTTTAATATCATCTCAGTATTCTTTTCTATCTGGGCTTCAGATATCTTTTTCATCTTAAGTCTTAACGGCATGTGCGGACGAAACTTTGTAATAGTATCATTAATCTGTTCATCCAACTCAGGTATCAGTTGAGAGATGAATGTAGTATCTATAGCAAATCCTCTTTGAGCCTGTCTTGCCATAGCAAAAGCCATACGTAACTCACACCAATACGCATTTGATATATCTTTTCCTGTTATACTTGGCCTTTCCATTTGCTCATCCCACTCTTTCATCAAATACAGAAACATATCTTCTCCAATCTCTACATCTTCCGAGCAGCGATGGATCATTTCTTTTGTTAGTCTTGACCAATCCTCATGCTCAACTTTATGTCTTCCCATACGGATGCCATGAGCAGCTATAGAATGGGCTCCAATATTACCGAGGCCTAATGCAAAGGCTGACGGATGAACTCGCCTCTCAGGGTTCAGGAGGCAGCTCATTACGTAAGTATCAACAGTCTTAAAGGGAAACATTTCATGACCACTCTTTTCAAAATGATCTCTCTCAAATCCTACAGTTTTCTCCAAAGCTAAGGCATCAAAACCTGATATGTTCTGAAAGATTAATATTTCGCAATCCTGCATCCACCTGACGCCCTCTAAGATGTCGCCCTGCTTATACCCTTCCTCAAATTCATCGAGCCACACAGGGCTAATACGGTCGTTAAAGTCATCAAAGAAATCAAAGGTCTCTCCTGTCTCCATATCTTTGAGATGTATGATATGAATATCTTCACGATGGCCAGCACGAATAGCATCCAATAATCCAATTGTTTCTATATCTCCTGTCAAAACTCTTCCTGTTCCTGTTTTCATTTAGTACTCCTTTAGTAACAAACCACTGACCACATCATAAGCTGAATTAAAATAATAAGTTGAAGCAAACTAACAACTAATATAAAATAAATTTTCATTCTGTCTCCTTTGTCTCACATGAGAGACTTCTCTGTTTAACCTTTTTAAACCAAGCATTAGGGTAATATTTCTGATATTTAATAAGGTACTTACTATCCCATTCACAAAAGAATGTAATATTTTCTACATCAACAGCACCATACAGCAACCCTGTACTAAGAGATATAGCTACCCTTTGAACAGAGATTGGGAAGGTAAGATCCATATAATTTTCTACAGGCATATGAAAATTCTTAGAAACATACAGTAAATCAATCCAAATACCTTGCACCTTTATCTTAACGATTGCACTCTTTCCTTCATCATCTTCATCATATACGGCATAACATTTAACTTCTGATGCACCATACTCTTTATAATGTCTTTCCCAATACCTCTTTATACAACAGAAATCTGGTAACTTGTGATTAAAAATAAGTATATCATAATCTCTGATTGGATGAGGTAATAAAGAACCACCTACTATATAGCAGTCTCCAAGTTCCTTTATCATTTTAAATGCTGTAGCAATTTCAATATTCATTCTGTCTCCTCTGTCTCATGTGTGAGACTTTTAATAATATTTCGGATGCTTTCTTTTTCTTGGTATCAGTCTCGGTTTGCTTGTTCATCTTAGTACCAGTTTTGGTTTGCTTGTTCGTCTTGGTACCAGTTTTGGTTTGCTTGTTCGTCTTGGTACCATCATCAAATTTATTTCTGTCTACAGGAGCTTCAGTTTCTACTAATCTCCCAGTGTTAAAATCCAGTCTGGCATATACTTTTGTACCAGCTTTATATCCTACATCTCTATTTTTTAAACACTCAAAGGTAGTAAGACACTTCTCATCAAATGATTCAGCTACTGTATTTCTTGCTATCCCCCAGACATCATTAGCCCAAAAGGTAATAGAACCTGCACCTCTAAAGTCTTGAATACTGACTCTACCTCCTTCTTCATGTGGTGTATGATCTCCATAAACCTTTTTAAGATGAGAGAGTAACATAATAAAAACAGGGTTCTCATCCTTAAAAGAACCTAACCTCTTCATTGTCTCATCAATACTATCAACCTTATTTGCTCTCTTCCCTTCAGCTCCTTTATGTTCAAATGCAGTAAGGTTATCTATGATAAAATTTTCATATCCCAATGCCATGGCCTCTTCCATTACTTCCATAACAGACTCTACATCTTTCCTCCCTTCAAGATCACCTATCATAATATGACCGTCATCACACAACCTATCAATCGCAGCATTAGCTTCCTCTTCAGTATAATCTCTCATACTGGAATAGTTAGGGTCACTCTTATCATTGCATGGAGGCGCAGTTAAGTCTTTATTAATCAAATTACCTGCAAAGGAACGCACAGTCTTGACAGCTTGCTCTTCAAGGTAGATAACCACAACTGGTTTATCATGCGTATATGCAAGATGAAATACAACCTCCTTTGTAGTTTTTGTTTTCCCTGTACCAGTTCCACCTCCCCAAACACTCAAATAATTCAACCGCATACCGTACGTAACAGGATTCATAGAAGGCCATGGCCATGATAAACCCATGGTAGGCATAACCTTTGCCTTGTCTCTATACTTTGCAGGAGATGCCAGCGTACCACTCTTAAATATATCAATTGGTTGCCACCAAGCCTGCACAAACTCTTTACCTCTTCCTTGTTTCAGCGCATCGTTAGTGTCTTTACAGCCTGCTGGTAAAGCAAGTTTAAACACTTTGCCTCTAAATACCTTACCAACATCTCTGTTCAGTTTGTCCCCAACCTCATCATTATCAAAACAAACTATTATTTTCTTGAATTTCTTAATCTCTTCTTTATTGAGTAAAATCTCTGTTATATGCTCACCTTTCGTTGGTGACCAGATATGATAATATGTATTAGCCCACTTAGTACCCTCCTCTGCTTCAAGTAGCATTGTCTGTGCCGCCATTACGTCACATTCCCCAGCACATAATAACAGTGTATCCATTCTGGCCCCAGTTGCAATAACATCTGTTGTCTGCTTCTGACCGAACATAAGGTTATCACCCCAGAGCCAACCAAGATGATCAGAATAGAAGTCTTTTGGTAACGTTCTACACTTTGCTCCTTTCCACTCTCTTGTTTTAAAATCGTAAATAGGGTAATAATGCCTTGTTGTTTTACCATTAGTATCAGAACCAACACGAACGTTATAGAACTTTGCAACCTGTCCAGGTATATGCCTTGATACTAAGTTCTTGATCTTAAGCATCTCAAAATATTCTTTATCTGCATTTAGTTCTTTTAGCATAGCAGCTTTTTCATCTTCAGTACAAACAGACCAACGATCAGCACCACGCATCCCAGACAGAGCGATTTCCCTTATCACGGAATTATCAAGCTTACCTTCCTTTCTTAGGGTATCAAACTGCTCCACTGTGTACTTGACAGTTCCATCTATCTCCATGTCCAAGAAAGGGTCAGCTCCATCAGCAGGTATATACAATGGCAGCCCATCCCTGTGCCAATGGCTTCTGTTGCAAAACCTTGCACCATTCTCAAACACTATCATATTT
>JASFBI010000195.1 GCA_030149595.1 Desulfobacterales bacterium | reverse complement strand
ACCCCCTTTATTTAAATACCCATTTTAACCATCCTTCAGAAATAACAAAAGAGTCAAAAGCTGCCTGTGAAAAACTGGTGGATGCAGGAATTCCCGTTGGAAACCAGACAGTGCTTTTAAAAGATGTAAATGATTGTCCGTTTATTATGAAAAAACTTATGCATATGTTACTCTCCATGAGAGTAAAGCCTTATTATATATATCAGTGTGATTTATCTGAAGGGATTTCTCATTTCAGAACATCTATTACAAAGGGGATGGAGATAATAGAAAACCTCAGGGGACATACGACAGGGCTTGCTGTTCCAACCTTTGTTGTTGATGCTCCGGGAGGAGGAGGTAAAATTCCTATTATGCCCAACTATATTCTATCCCAGTCTGACAGAAAAATTGTTTTAAGAAATTATGAAGGAGTAATAACAACATACACCCAGCCTGAAAATGTTTTATCTGACTGTGGTCATTGTCATATCTGTGACGATGAAAGATACAGACCTCTTGACGGGGTTGCAAGTCTTTTAAGTACAGGTAAGGTTTTTTTAAAACCTGCAAAGCTTGTAAGGAAAAAGCCCAAAAACACATCTTCATAATCAGGATTAGATGTCTGTTTTTTTTGTTATTCAAATATTACCATGTTCGTCCATGTTTTTGTAAAGCCGCCATGCCATGGTGCCAAGCATTAAAAAGCCAATTATCATCAAAGAACATAAAATCTATATTTTCCATTTAAAATTTATGTTTTTTTTCATTTGATAATAACCACCTAAGAGCAGTTGCCTGCCTGTTATATAAGCTAATGGAAAGGTTTTTTTTGGATCTGTTTTTATAGATTTTATTAGTTTTGTCATTGATTGTGTCATCTGACTTATTTTGCCGCTGCCATAAGCTAATGTAAAGGGGGCATTGCCTTGAGCCATAAAAAAGAGTTCGTGGGGATACCCGTCCAGTATCAGGCGAGGTTTTTTGGTAATATCAAATATTTCATTTGTTGTTTCTGTTTTAACCTGCCAGAATCTGTCTTTTGATGTGTAAATATGTATGGGATCGTTGTTTATAGATGCGTTGTTTTCAGCAAGATTATAAAAAAGTCCTTTGGCACGTTTTTTCCACGAAGATTTTGTATTTGCCCTTGAAAATAGAGTAGCCTGAATTACGCTGTTTTGTACAGGTAAAAGCAGATTTACAGAGATTTCAGGAAATAGGGACAGTGTATCATAATAATATATCCCACGATCTTTTTTGTGATTTACAGGTACAAAGATTGAGTGTATTTTTTTTGGTATTTTTTTTACTGGCTGTACAACGCCGTAAATTTTGGTAAAAGTAACAGGGGTTTTTTCTTTATCCCATGACAGGCGCAGATATTTAAATTTTCTGGCAGACAGTAAAATAGTACGGCGTTGCAGCTTATGTCCTTCATATTCCAGATCCGCTATGGTTACTCTCTTTTTTTCATAAAACCACTGCTCTAAATTGTAGCTGTATTCAGCAGTAATATTTGCTACAAAGGTTTGCCCATTGCTATCCCACCAAAGTTCAAGCTCTGATAATGGTTGTTTTATTTTTGTAAGATCTATTATATATGCTTTTGGTATAACCGCAGCATTTTTTCGCTTTTTTTTACCATGCACTGAAATTATTGCTCCGTGATTATCAAGTTTTATTTCAGCATTAAAAGAGTTTTCACTGGTATCTGTGTTTTTTGGCAGAGGGAAAAAAGGGAGCAGGATAATTTTTTTTGTTTTAATATATCTGTTTTTTTCAGGAAGCATAATAGTGTGGGGAACAACTTCTTCTGTGGAATTAAAAATGCGGATATCACCCATGTCAGTTCTTGTTATTTTTGAATAAATTTCTTTTGGGAGTAATAACTTGTAAATGCTGCTGTTCCCATGGGTTATTATGTTAAAACCATAGGCAAAATCATTTAAAACAGGAGCAGCATAAGAGTTGTGTCTGAAAAGTATTGTCAAAAATATCAGAAAAAAAAGTTTTTTGGTCATGGGAGTTCCTTCTTTATATCTGCCGGAGGCAGTGGTGAGAAAAAGCCTATTATGAGCATTAAAATACCTACAGCTAAAAATGATACAATGCGAAAAATTGTTCCCTTTCCTGATAAATCAATAAAGAAAAGTTTTATAACTTCAAAGCATAGAAGAGTGGCTCCGCAAAACCATATCTTTCTTATGTGACTGCGGCTTGCTATGACCATTAATACAAGAGAACTAAGTCCCCATAGTATAGATATGGCTGCCTGAAACAGAGTAGAATCATTAAGAGATTTTATGCTGTAGGGTATGCCTGCCCAATGGTGAATAGTTCTGGCAATTACAATATTTAGCCATATAAAAGCAGTAGAACCAGGCAGCCACATATAGTATTTATAAAAAAAAGGAGGCAGTTTTAGTGGTGTTGCCTGCCTTGCTGCCCATATTATAACAAGAAGTATAAAAAGCTGGGTTAAATCAAGGGGGTTTGCAATTGGTATATATGGCAGGGGGCTTGCGTTGCCTGAATATGCAAAAGTATCAATGCTCCACATAAAAAGCAGGAGGATAACAGGTAATGGAGCGTATTCTGTATAAATATTGACATATTTAACTATGGGCCATTTGATTTTTTTCCCGTACATAAAAAGGGCAGCTAATATAAAAACCGGTGTAATACCCCATGCACTAACCATCCATGCTTTAGATCCTTTAATTAAAAAGTTGGCACACCATGCAGCTTCCCAGGTAATAATAAAAACAAGCAGCCAGAAAGTTATCAGGTGATACCAGAAATTAAGTTTCAAATGCCAGATATTTTTAAGACTGTATAAAAGGTAATATTGTATGGCAAAGGCAATTGCCCATGCAGGAAGGCCAAAGTGGTGAAAAAGGTGGTTGTAATTCTGTTTTTCAAAGCAAAACCAGACAACTGCAACCATATAAGGTTAAAGAGCAGCAGCAGCATACCCAATGCTTTTCCAGTTAAGTTTTTTCAATAGTTTGTTCATAAAAGTTGCTGAAAGGGCAAAAACAGATATAATAGCAGGTATTTCATGTCTGCGGGAAAATTGATAATCTATTTCTGCCCAGTTAGTGCAGAACAACCACAATATACCCCAGACAAGTAAAATAGTGTGAAATTGTTTCTCTTTTAAATGTAGAAGTTGAGAGTTGTGCTGCAAAAAGTAAGATGAAAAAAATCCGGCAAAAGCAATTATAACTCCTCCGAGATATTGCTCGTTAATAAATGGTAATATACTGCTTGGGACATGGATATCAGAAATAAAGATAACTCCTGCACCAAATAGTAAAAGTATTCCGAAAAGCCGGGCAGATAACCGCATTTGGTAAATGCCTGTCCAGATAAGAGCGGCTCCTTCTAAAGCCCATAGAGCAGAGCTAAATTCAGCATCAAGGGCAAGGGGGATGGAAAGGCTGGTAAATATAACACCAAGGGCAAGAAAAGCTTCTGTTAAAAGCTTTAAACCTGCTCCTTTTTTTTTCCATA
Source organism: Desulfobacterales bacterium (assembly GCA_030149595.1). Taxonomy (GTDB): domain Bacteria; phylum Desulfobacterota; class Desulfobacteria; order Desulfobacterales; family DAOWNP01; genus DAOWNP01. The sequence continues at coordinate 1,462 of JASFBI010000195.1, read as the reverse complement.
GAGTTGATGCGAGTATTATGTAAAATGCTCCTGTAATAAGAGAGCTGACTGCCATTTTGTAAGCATCACCAAAAACCAGAGATGCCTGCATGGAGGATGCAATAACCGGCAGACCAAAAACTAGAGTTGTGTCAACATATCCCCGTAAACGAACAGGCATACGCAGTGCAAAAAGTATTGATATGGTTATGTATAAAAGGAAAAAAATAATTAAAAATGGCTGGGTGGATGCATAATAAAAAGGTTTGTAGTATTGATAACCCCATATTGAGCTGATGGCAAATGTGAAGATAAAACCTGTAAGATTTAATAACCGCCATGTTTTAAACCATGAAATACCGAGTACTCCTGCATTGAGCAGAGTGTAGTAGGAAAAGAGCATAACATGGTTGCCTGTACTGGTTGAAATAAGTACAGGAGCTAAAAAGCCGCCCAATGTTCCAAGCTGGGCAAGCCCTGGTGCATTGAGAAGAACTGCAATTGTGCCTGAGAGAATTACCAGAGCAATCATCAGTGTTCCGGCAAGCTCTATTGGAATCATGTTGTAGATTCTGGCAGAGGCAAATAAAGTTAAGTACAAAATACCTATGGCTCCGCCCTGAAGCAAAAGGCCATATATGCGTGCAGTTTTCCTCAAATACCATCCTGTACCAAGTATAGTTAAGCCAAGGGCAGCTGCTGAGCATAACCTCATTTCAATCGAAACAAGGTTATGCTCAGCAGTATATTTAAGTAAAAAAGCAACTCCAAAAAGAAGAACTATCAGGCCAATGCGGACTACAATATTACCCTTTGTAAAAAAAGCAGTTAATTTTCCCAATAGTACATTGGATGTTTTTTCAAAAGGAAGTTTTGAATCAGACTTAAAGGTCTCATTGATAGATGCCTGGTTTTTAATGTGGTTGATTTCAGAAGATTTTTCAGCTGATGTGTGTTTATATTTTTTTGGCAGATCATGGATTGCTGGTTTTTTATCTGATCTGATAATATCTGGGCTAATATTGTCTAATTTGCTAATATCTGGTCTGATAATATCTGATTTTATAATATCTGGGGGTTGTGCAGTATCTGAAATATTGCTGGAAACAGAATCAGAGGTTGGCTTTATAGTGTCTTGGAGGTTTTTGGTTTGTAACTCAAGATCTGATATCCGTGTTTTAAGTTTTTTAACATAGGCTATGAGATATCCTATTGCAAAACCTGAAATGACACTAAATGATACGAAATAAATGCTGTCTGCAGCAGATCCGATTATAGCTCCTATAATACCAGCTGTAATAGTATTAATATTGTGTCTCCCTGAATTGTATGGCTTTAAAAGAGTAGTATGTTTTTGATTTGTTTATTATGATCTTTATCGGAAATTTTAACAAGGAGCTTTAGTATAATAGCAGGAATAACTATTACTCGACAGGCTGTTACAAAACACTACTTTGTCCAATTTCTACGTTAAAAAATAAAT
>JASFBI010000194.1 GCA_030149595.1 Desulfobacterales bacterium | reverse complement strand
TCGTAGGAAATTCCAGCAGTGCTATGTTTTTAGTTCATGCTGAGAGTGTGTCAAATCCATATGTGGCTCCCAGACCTTTCAGGGTTAATGCAGGGGCTGTTCATGCATATGCCAGAGTTCCTGGAGGGAAAACAAGGTATTTGTCTGAGCTTGAGGCAGGAGACAGTATACTTATAACAGATTATACCGGAGATACAGTAGAGGGTACTGTTGGCAGACTGAAAATAGAAAAACGTCCCCTTATGGTTATTGAGGCAAAAGTTGATGGTAAAAAAATTTCCACTATTCTGCAAAATGCTGAAACAATAAGACTTACAGCTCCTGATGGGAACCCTGTTTCTGTTGTTTCTTTGAAATCCGGGGATAAAATACTTGTTGCCATAGAAGAGGGCGGCAGGCATTTTGGTCATAAAATAGACGAAACTATTTTGGAAAAATAAATATGGATGATCTTGTTAATGTAAAAAAAATAAAAGATATTATGAAATCATCTGTAAATATAGAAGATCTCAGAGAGTTAATAGATACAATTGATTCATCACTTATAAATTCGATAAATCAAAGGCTGAAAGTTGCGGGTCAGATAGGGGTTATAAAGGCAAAAGAGGGTAGACATGTTTTAGATAATGCCCGTGAAATAAAGGTTCTTAACAGGCTTGTAGAACTAAATGAAGGACCTTTAACAAAAGACCTTCTGATAAAAATTTTCACAGATATTATTTCAGAAGCAAGAAATGTTCAGGCTCCTGTAAAGGTTGCATATCTTGGCCCTGAAGCTACTTTTACCCATATGGCTGCCATGGATTGTTTTGGCAGAAGTACCACATTTATTTCCCAGTCCAGTATAAAGGATGTTTTTACAGAGGTTGAAAAGAAAATATGTGATTATGGTGTGGTGCCTGTGGAGAATTCCATAGAGGGGTCTGTGAATTATACGCTTGATCTTTTTTTTGAATCATCTCTTAAAATATTTTCTGAAAAGTATCAGTCCATATCCCATGATTTACTCTCATTAACAGGAGATAAAAATAGTATAAAAGAGATATATTCCCATCCCCAGTCCTTTGGCCAATGCAGAAAATGGCTGGGACAATATTGTCCTGATATAAAACAGATTGAGTGCAGCAGTAACTCAAAAGCAGCACAAATGGCAAAAGCCGGAGAGAACAGAGCTGCTATTGCAAGCAGTGAAGCAGGAAAACTTTATGGCTTAAAGGTTGTTGCATCGGGAATAGAAGATTATCTGAAAAATACCACAAGGTTTCTTGTCATAGGCAGAGATAAAACATCACCGACAGGCTGTGATAAAACATCTGTTATGTTTGTTACACATCATATACCGGGAGCTCTTTATAAAGCACTGGCTCCCATTGCCGATGCAGGAATCAATATGGACAAGCTGGAATCCAGACCCACAAAATATGAGAACTGGAACTATTTTTTCTTTGTTGATCTGCATGGACATATCATGGATCCCATTGTAAAAAAGACTGTAACTAATATGAAAAAACAGTGCCAGTATTTAAAAATATTAGGGTCATATCCAAACACAGGATGATTTTTTAAAGTTTTTTAGAATAGAATTGGAAAAATATTATGCAGATAGATTCAAAAACATTACTTTTTGGTGTAATAGGTAATCCCATTGTTCACAGTTTAAGTCCTGTTATGCATAATGCAGCATTTGCACATACTGGTATAAACGGAGCATATCTTGCCTTTAATGTAAAAGATGTAAAATCTTCTATTGCTGGAATTAAAGGCCTTGGTATAAGGGGAATGAGTGTTACCATCCCCCATAAGATTTCTGTAATGGAGTATCTTGATGAGATAGATAAAGATGCTTTAGAAATTGGAGCTGTAAATACTATTATTAATAAAGATGGTAAATTATTTGGATTTAATTCTGACTGTCTTGGTGCATCTTCTGCCTTACTTGAAAAAACAGAAATTAAAGGCAAAAAAGTAGTTATGCTTGGAGCAGGTGGTGCTGCAAGGGCTATAGGTTATGGTATAAAATCTGCTGGTGGTGATTTAAGCATATATAATATTTTAGAAGATGAAGGCCGGACACTTGCAGCAGATCTTAATGTGGATTATTTTCATCTTTCAGAGTATAAAAAAATCCAGTGCGATATTTTAATAAATGCAACTCCCATTGGAATGACTCCTGATATTGATAATATGCCTGTGCCTGAAACTGTTTTAAATGAAGAGATGGTAGTTATGGATGTTGTATATAATCCGCTTAAAACAAAATTTCTGAAAAAGGCTGAAAAACTTGGGTGTAAAACTGTAGATGGTGTTTCAATGTTTGTATATCAGGGTGTGGCTCAGTTTGAAAGCTGGACACAGACAGAGGCACCTGTGGATGTAATGCGTAAAACAGTACTTGATGCTTTAATGGCTCACGCAGAAATATAGAAAAAAGAGAACAGGCTGATAATGATTAATATTAAAACCGGAAAAATAAAAGACTGTAATATTCAGGTTCCGGGATCCAAAAGTTATACCCACAGACTTCTTATTGCAGCGGCTCTGTCAGACGGTCAGTGTGAAATAAAAAATATTTTAGAGAGTGAAGATACCTTATATACACTGTCTGCTCTGGAGAAATTTGGTGTAAAAATTTCCAGGCATAATAATTCTGTTTTAATCTCTGGAACAAAAGGTATTTTAAAACCCTGTACAGAACCAATTTATATTGGTAACTCAGGTACATCCATGCGGCTTTTAATGGGAGTTGCTTCAATTGGTACAGGAGCATATACTTTAACAGGTACTCCCAGGATGTGTGAAAGACCTGTAAACAGTCTTCTATATGCTTTAAATCAGCTTTCTGTTTCTGCTTTTTCTATAAATAATACAGGGTCTCCTCCTGTTGAGATAAGAGGAGCTGGTATAAAAGAGAAAAAAGTAGATATAGATTGCAGTGTGAGCAGTCAGTATCTTTCATCTCTTCTTTTGATTGCTCCTTATACTTTAAATGGTCTTGAAATAAATGTTATTAAAGAGCCTGTTTCAAAACCCTATATAGATATGACCATAGATATTATGAAACAGTTCAATATAGATGTAATACGCAAGGGATATAACTATTTTAAAATTTTACCAGGTCAGATATATAAAGCAGGGGAGTATACAGTGGAGCCTGATTGTTCCCAGGCAGGATATTTCTGGGCTGCTGCTGCTGTAACAGGTAAAAAAATAAAAGTGATGGGGATATCTTCTGATACAAAGCAGGGGGATATGCGGTTTGCCGGTGTATTAAAATCTATGGGTTGTGATGTTTCCTATGAAAGTGATGGTATATCTGTTACCGGTAAAAAACTCCAGGCAATCGAAGTGGACATGGGTGATATGCCTGATATGGTTCCAACACTGGCTGTTGTGGCAGCTTTTGCAAAAGGAAAAACAGTAATTTCAAATGTTGAACACCTCAAGGCAAAAGAGAGTGACCGGTTAGGATCTGTTGTTGCTGAATTGAGAAAAATGGGAGTAGATGCCTTTTGTGATGATTCAAAAATGGTGATATCCGGCGGTCAAATGCCTAATGGAGCTGATATTTTGACCTATGATGACCATAGAATGGCTATGAGTTTTGCAATTGCCGGTATTCTGGTCCCTGGTATATCCATTGAAGATGAAAACTGTGTAGGTAAATCTTTTCCCAACTTCTGGGAGGTTTTTAAAGGAATGTACGAATAATGAATATTTTTCTTATAGGTTACAGGTGTACAGGGAAAAGTACTACAGGAGTAAAACTTGCAAAAAAGCTTGATTTTAACTTTATTGATGCAGATATAATGCTTGTGGAGAAGTATAAAACAACCATATCAGATATTGTTGAGCAAAAAGGGTGGGATGTATTCAGAAAGATGGAAAAAGATGTGACCGGTGATATCTGCAGACTGGATAATGTTGTTGTTGCAACCGGTGGTGGTGTTATTCTTGATCCTGATAATATAGACAGTATAAAAAAAAACAGTATTGTTATATGGCTTTGTGCTGAATCTGACACCATATGCAGAAGAATATCAGGAGATGAAAAAACAGATGAATTTCGTCCTTCTCTCACAAACAAAGGTCTCTATAAAGAGGTTGAAGAGACACTTGCTTTTAGAAAACCTCTATATACTAAAGCAATGGATTTTTTTATAGATACAGATAATATTGATGTGGATAAAGTAGTGGATGCAGCCTTAAAACAGATAAAAAAAAGATTATAAACGGGATTTAAAAAATAATGCCTGGTAACAGCTTTGGAAAAGTATTTAAAATAACTACCTGGGGGGAGTCCCATGGCATGGGAGTGGGTGTTGTAATAGATGGTTGCCCTCCAAATATCTGCATTGATGAATCCATAATTCAAAAAATGTTAGACAGAAGACGACCAGGCAGCAGTATGGCCAGTACAAGCAGGAAGGAGGCCGATGCTGCAATTATTATGTCTGGTATTTTTGAAGGTAGAACAACAGGTACATCTTTGATGATAATGGTTAAAAATAAAGATGCCAGGTCATCTTCCTATGCTCCTTATAAAGATCTTTTTCGTCCGGGACATGGAGATTATACCTATCATGCAAAATATGGAATCCGTGACTGGAAGGGCGGTGGAAGGTCATCTGCAAGGGAGACCGTGGCAAGGGTTGCAGCAGGGGCTGTGGCAAAAGCTATTATAGAAAAAGAAGGTATTAGTGTTATTTGTTATACCACTGAGCTTGGTGGTGTAAAAGCCAGTTTAAGAGATCTTGATTCAATTGGAAAAAACAGCTTTCTCTGTCCTGATTCCAAAGCTGCAAAAAAAATGCATCAGCGTGTATTAGATGTAAAAAAGCAGGGGGATTCATTGGGGGGAGTAGTTGAAATTCTTGTTAAAGGGATGAAAAAAGGTCTTGGCGAACCTGTGTTTGATAAACTTGATGCAGAGTTTGCAAAAGCTGTTATGGGTATAGGAGCTGTA
>JASFBI010000193.1 GCA_030149595.1 Desulfobacterales bacterium | reverse complement strand
ATGAATTTTGATTTTTTCCACTATTTTTATCAGCTTTTAATAATTGAAAAATATGTTAAATACGGAAATAACTTATTAATATCAGATCTGATTTTGAATAAAATTCCATATATCTGGCATCTTCCTAAAAAACTTGTTAAATATGTTTCAGGTATTAATGATTATCAGGGTAGTTTTTATAATATGGATTCAGACAGGAGCTTAAAACCGGCTGAATTTGACCCTAAAATGACAAATTTCCAAAAAAAAATTATAAATAAGCAGATGCTGCTTTTTTACAGGATTATAAAAAAAAGACGGAAAACAGCACAGACTATAGCCAAAATCATTCCTCATCCATATTTTGAGACAAAAAAATGTTTTTTTGTCCATTCAAACTACCCGATAGTTACCCATGATAAAAAAAAAGTTCTCTATTTATCAAAAAAGGCCAATATATGTATTAATGAAACATGGCCGTCAGAAGGCAGATACGAAAATATTCAAAAAACAGAAAATATAAAATGGCTTGAACAAAACCTGCTTCTTTTGCCGATTTCACCAGGCTGGCAAAAAAAGCACATTGAAAAAATTGAGTTTTTCTTGTTTAAACATAAAAAGCTGTTTTACAATCCTTTTCAGGCAGAGAAAAATTATGCATAAAACAGAAAAAACTCTTTCCATTATAATAGTAAACTGGAATTCATGGCATCATATAAATAACTGCTTAAATTCCATAAAACAGTATGCAGATAATATAAAAAAAGAGATTATTGTAGTAGATAATAACTCAAACGACAAAAGCTGTGATAAAATAAGAAAATATCACCCTGAAGCATCAGTAATTTCACTTTTAGAAAATATTGGATTTCCGAGGGCAAACAATATTGGATTTTCCCTTGCAACAGGCAGATATATTCTGGTTCTAAACCCGGATACAATTATTTATGAAAATACTCTGCAGGATTCCATATCTTTTCTTGAAAATAACAAAGATTATGGCTGTGTGGGTGTAAAAACTTTAAAACCAAACAACCGCATACAGTTTGCCTGTGCAAAACAATTTACAACTCTAAGGGGTGCTCTGTTTGCCACAGTGCTGCTGGATAAAATCTTTCCAGGGCTAAAATTTTTAAAATCACCGGACATGGCCTTTTGGGATCATGAAAATGATAGGGATGTAGAGATGATCCAGGGAGCATATATGATGTTTCCAAAAACAATTTACAGTAGGACAGGTGGTTTTAACGAAGATATTCCCATGTTTTTTGAGGATAATGAATTCTGTATCCGCCTGATGAGAAATAATTATAAGATAAGATACCTCTCCCATATTAAAATAACCCATGCTATAGGACAAAGTCTTAAAAAAGCAGCTCCAGAATGGGTTGTTATGCTGAGGTATGAATCTGCATATCTATCCATAAAGCTGTTACAGGGAAATTTTCATGCCAGAATGTATCCTTTTCTGCTGCTTTTCATATTACCGTTAAAACTGTTACTTTTACCCTATCTGTCTTTGGGTTTATATATTAAAAACCGGTATAATAATTTTTCAATACTGTATTATGAAACCATTTATGGATTTTTATGGGTAAAAAAAAAGATAAAAGAGATAAAAGATGCAAAAAAAGATAAACAATACCCATAGGATGACAAAAATTCTTCTTGTGGGGCAAACTCCTCCTCCCTATGGAGGACAGGCAATTATGCAGCAAACAGCTCTTGCTGGAAAATACAAATATATAAAGTTTATCCATGCTCCCATGGCTTTTTCAAAAGATATGGATGAGGTTGGGAAATTTAAATTAACAAAACTATTCCATTTAATTTATGTTATTTTTAATATTATTTTTTTAAAATTTCGCCACAAAATAAAAATACTCTACTACCCGCCGGCAGGGCCGCATAAAATACCGGTATACAGGGATATGGCAATACTTATCTCTGTTAGATGGCTTTTTAACAAAACTGTATTTCACTTCCATGCAGGGGGTATATCAAAACTGTATAAAAAGCTAACGGTTTTGGAACGTTTTTTCTTTAAAAAAGCGTATTTTTATCCTGATCTTACAATTATATTATCGGAAAAAAACCCCAAAGACGGGCAATTTATAAGAACAAAAAAAAATATAATTATACCTTATGGTATTTATGATCATTTCCCAAAATACGAAAACCACCTACCTGAAAAACAGGTAGTGCCTGTACTGCTTTATGTTGGTGCCATACGAAAATCCAAAGGGGTTTTAATATTTCTTGAAGCATTATCACAATTAAGATCATCAAAAGTACCATTTTATGCAAAATTTATGGGAAAATTTGAATCTAAAAAATTTAAAGACAAGGTTTATAGTTTCATACAGTTACATAACTTGGAAAACCAGATTGAATTTACCGGAGTAAAAAAAGGAAATGACAAATGGGATGTTTTTTATAATTCAGATATTTTATGCTTTCCATCATTTTTTAACAGTGAAACCTTCGGGCTTGTTGCATTGGAGGCTATGCAGTTTGAGCTTCCTGTGATTGCCACATTATGGCGGGGTATTCCCTCTGTTGTTAAAGATAAAAAAACAGGTTTTCTTATTCCCATAAAAGACAGCAAGGCTTTAAAAGAGAAAATAAAACTTCTTGTTTATGATGAAAAATGAAGGGAAAAAATGGGTAAACATGGAAGGGAAGTATTCCTTAAAAAATTTACCCTGGAAAAATACAGAAACAATCTGGAAAATATATTTATATCAATAATTTAACTTTGGAAAGCAGGTAAAAACATGGATAATTTAACAGCAAGTATAGTTCTTACCACAATTTTCGATCCTGTTGTTCTTGAGGATTATTATGAAAATCTTAAAAAATACAACAGATTAAAAGATGTTGATATTTATCTCATTCCTGACTTAAAAACTCCTGATACAGCCTGCAAGCGATGTTACAGATTAAAAGACATTGGACTTAAAATTCATATTCCTGATATAAATGAGCAAAAAGATTATTTGCGAAAAGTAGGCTTTAGTCCTCATTTGATTCCATACAATTCTGATAATCGCAGGAACATCGGGTTTCTCATGGCTCTTGAATCAGGATCGGACATGATAGTTTCCATTGATGATGATAATTACTGCAGGTTAGATGAAGATTTTATCGGCGGACATGGAGTTGTATGCAAAAAAGCCTGTAATTTTAAAATAGTTGAGACAGATACAGGATGGTACAATAATATAGATCAACTTGAGATGTCATCTGAAACAAAAACATATCCAAGGGGGTTTCCATACTATTTCAGGCATAAGCCAGAAAAAAAGACCATATATGACAAAACAGCAACAGTCACTATGAATGCCGGATTATGGTTAAATGATCCTGATGTGGACGGAATTTCATGGCTTGTTAACCCATCTAAAGCTCTCTCTTTTAAAGGGGAGTCTTTTACACTAAGCAACAATACATGGTGTCCTGTAAATACTCAAAATACATCCATGCAGCGAGAGGTTATGTCCTGCTATTACTATTTAAAAATGAAGTATCCCATGGCCGGCTTTGACATAGACAGGTTTGGAGATATATACAGCGGTTATTTTGCACAGGCCTGTGTAAAATCCATGGGGCATTCTTTGAGAATAGGAGATCCTGTTGCAATTCACAAACGCAACTCTCATAATTTTTTCAATGATGCAGCAAATGAGTGGGCAGGAATAATGATTTTAGAAGATTTACTTCCATGGTTAACCAAAGAGCTTAAGCTTACCGGAAAAAATTACCCTGAAACATATGAATGTTTCAGTGAATGCCTCCAGGAACAGGTTGAAAAATTTTCAGGCACTATATGGACTGATTCTGTAAAAGCATATTTTCACCAGATGGCATTTTACATGAGACAGTGGGCAGCTGTCTGCCGGCGTTTGATATAGATTTTTCAAGATTTCTAAATATATATGACATGGAAACAGGCAGCATCAGAAACAAAACTTTTTTTTTATAACAAGGATTTTATTATTGATGAACAGAATATTACCCTCTTTAAATGTTTTTAAAACAAAGGTTCACATTGGAAAGTATTCAGATATTATAGCAATAATAGATAAAACCATAAAAGATAATACAAAAATCTGTATTGATACTTCAAATACAGTAGTTATGTCCCTTGCAGTAATAGATATGAAATTCAGAAAGGCTTTATCAAAATTTGATATATTAGTTCCTGATTCAATGCCCCTTGTATGGTATCTTAGACTTTTAGGTGGAAATATCAAAACCACTTGTTACGGTCCTGAAACCACCTTAAGAGTCTGGAATAGATTTTCAGAAACCTGTAAAATAATGGTTATAGGTTCAGATGAAGAAACCAGATCCCTATTTGAAAAAAAATTTAGCAGACCAGTCAGATGGATTACCGATAAACTTGATCCTGAAAAAGAGGATAATATGAACTGGCTGAAAGATGAGATCCTTGAAACTGATCCTGATATCATATTTTTAGGTTTAGGATGCCCTAAGAGCTACTATGTACTGGAAAAAATTACAAATCATATTAAAAGAGGAGCTGTCATACATATTGGAGGTTCTTTTGATCTTATTTCCGGCAGAAAAAAAGTCACACCTTACCTTATACAGAAAATGGGACTGGGATGGTTATTCAGACTGTTCCATGAACCTAAAAGGCTATATAAAAGGTATCTTAAATTTAACACTCTTTTTATAATGTTCTCTGCAATATATTTTATAAAAGATAAAATAAGTGCACAAAAACAACTTAATTTATAATAAGGTAAAATCATCCTTTAACTTTGAATTTAATGCCAAAATAGTTTTCCTTGCTTTTTAAAACAGAGATGACTATAAAAGAGTATATTTCCCCAAAATTACAGTAAGGAAGAGACTGAAATAGTTTCAATACAGGTTATCATAAATATGAAAAATATTATTTTACAAGTATTTATTGGTATCTGCCTAAATCTTATCACTATATTCTGCTTATCGGTG
>JASFBI010000192.1 GCA_030149595.1 Desulfobacterales bacterium | reverse complement strand
TTGAATAATGTCGTAATAGAAGCACTTAAACAATATTTATTACCCATAAACCGCAGTTAATCGGGTAGCGGGCCGATTTTTTGTTAAACTCAAATATTTCAGCTGCTTTTGTGTCAGCTCATTTTGGCGTTCGCATTAAAATTGAAAATTATTGATTTTCTGTTATAATGTAAAGAGATATAATTATTAATAGAGGGAATGAAATGCCTGAGATATGCAGATTCTTTGGAATAATAATCAGAATGTTTTATGGTGAACATAACCCTCCTCATCTTCATGCTGAATATCAAGGTAAGAAAGCTGTCTTTGATTTTTGTGGAAATATGTTAAAAGGAAATCTAAATTCCAGAACAGCCGTAAAGCTTGTTAGAGAATGGATTGATATACACTTTAAAGAACTTGAACAGGCTTGGACTGCGGCAAGGCAATATCAAAAAATAAAGAAGATTGATCCATTAGATTAAGGGGGATATATGTGGGATATGAATGATGTTAAATTAATTGAATATAAAGGTGATTATATATTTCATATCATTTTTGATAATGATGTATCTGGTGACATAGACTTTTTGCCCTACCTTGATAAAGGCCCTGTATTTACACCTTTAAAAAATCTTCATTTTTTCAAGCAAGCCTTTATTGAGGGTGGCACAATTGCATGGTCTAATGGTGCAGATATTGCTCCTGAAAGATTATATGAAAAATGCGAACAATAGAATTAAGTCTGACCAAAAAAGCCGGGCTTGAGTGTCGTAAAAATTTAAAGGCTTTCGTACCGGCTTTTTCGGCAGCTTATTCAAGCGTTATGTACTAATAACGTAACGTCTGGCGGTGGTGATAATTAAAAATGTCTCCATATTATATAGGGAGTTAGAAAGCTTCTTCAGCATGGATCTTCTAATATTTTTTTTATAATAGCCTCTGTTATAAAATAAGTTGGTTTTATTCCTTCTTTACCAAGAGCTGCTTCTGCAAGAGTTTGTCCGCTTTTTATTGGGTTGTCCGATGCATAATAAGCATAGCGTATTTTAATGTTATCTGGAATGTAACCCTTTATTTTTGCAGAGCTTATAGCTCTTTGGTAGTGTCCGCCCTCCATTTCAAGACCAATTGCTTTCCAGCTTGCTTTAAGCCTTTTTAAAACATATTTGTTTTGAAGAGATGTACCGAGAACTGTAATAAGAGGACCTGTATATACATCAACTAACTCTGTAAAATCCTTATCAGTAAGATCATTGTTAAAAATATAATTATCTGATGTACCTTCAAAAACATGGGCAGTTGCAAGCATTATATCTCCTTTTTTCCCTGTTAATATACCTGCTTTACCCATAATAGAGATTGATCTGATATCAAATTTTTTTGGTATTTTATTTTCATTAAAAAAATACGGGGCTAACAGATTTTCCATAAGCTCAGAGGCTTGAGCTCCAAAAGCATAATCCATTACCAGTATAATTGGTTTTGCTTTGTCAATACATGATAAATTTGTTTTTATTTCAGGGCATACTCCTTTGCTATCTATTTTAGAAAGATCTATCAACTGAGTGTCAATATGTGTTTCAGATTTATCTTTGATTTCATAAAATCCATGTTTTTTAGCATACTCTTTTATGTTTTTTTGCTCGTCCTGGTTTTCGTAATAAAAATCATATATATTTTTTTCTTTGGAATTAAACCCTTTGCTTTGACAAATTTTGTTTGCGTACAGTGTATTAACAACACTATGCAAATTTGCACTAACAATATGAATAGGTCTTTTTTCAAAACCCAGTTGGCAAATTTTGCTTTTTATATTTTCAGCCCATTTTTTTCCAAAATGCTGTTGACCTATAATGTTTATTAAAGATGGAGAAAAATATATAACAAGATCTTTTTTATCAGACTCTTTTTCATTTTTTATTCTTTTACCCATTTCATATATGGTTGTAAAAAAGCAGTTACAACTTTTATGATTTTTTCTGTTTATTTCAAAATAATTATATGTCTGTTTTGTTTCACTAAATGGACGGCCTAAAATTAAACTTAAGTTCCAAAGAGCTGAATCAAGATTTTTTTTCTTTTCTGCAGTTAAATAGTTTACATATTTTTCAAGCTTACCCCATTCAATTGTTATGTTTTCATGCTCATCTTTCATTTTTGTATAGACTTTTTTAGACTCTATATAAAGAAAGGTAATATGGGTAATAATATCATACAATTCGCTTAATCCCCGACTAATGACAAAACACATCTCTTTGTCATTAATTTTATATGCAGATCTTCTTCTTTTAAGGGGTTCTAATTTTTCAAATGTTGTTTCTTTAAACTGACCTTCTTCAGTAAGAATAATTGTTTCACACTGTTCAACACCTCTGGGCAGACGGTCTATAATATATTCAAGCCCTTTGATTTCAACAACTTTAGAGTCATTCATGGAGCCGTATATTTCAGGGTTTAATATTTTAAGGCTTTCAGATAGAGACTTTCCAAATCGCCCCGAAGGTCTGTAAAACCCTCTTAAAGCCAACGCATCTGTAATAGTGTTCAGTGATCTTATGGCTACTCTGGCTTTTTGAGATTCTGTAAGTGTCTGCATAACTATTTTCCTGTATAAAAGATATTATAAAGTTTGAAAATATTTTTCTGTCTTTATAAATTAAAAGAGATTTGTTCTATCTTGACTTTAACTCGTGTAAAGATGTATTATTTAGTTATCTTATTGTGCTGATTTAAATAATTAATCTCTATCTGAATATTAATTTCTAAACGTATCCTTAATTATATAATATATAAATTCTAAATACTTATAATAGGTATAAGTTATATTTATCACTATATCAAGATAGGAGATATTATATGAGTAACTTAATAAAAACCCATACCAATAGTGAGAAACAACCTTTTAAATATCGCACTCCATATCAGGGCAGTAATTATAATAATCCAGACAGACGAAATACCAAAAGTAATTACTCTTCTTCGGAAAGACGTACCGGAAACGAAAGAAGAGACACCAGCAAACAATATAAAGAAAAAAACATAAACACAAATGTTTTAACAACTATAAACAAATTAATTCCTGTTTTAGAAAAATTTTTAGTAAATATAATAGAAAATAATAAGCAAAATGCTGAAATTCAGCAAAAAAAAATTGATCTGGAAGAGCGTAAATTAGATAAATTTGAAAGCCTGGGAAAACAATTAATAGATAAACTTTCAATAAATATAGTTCCTGCAGGAAAAAATATTACACCAGCATCAGAACTTGAATCTTCTCCAAAAAAAAATATGATTTTAAATCAGCCAAAAAACAAAAAGAAAACAGAGGTTTTAGAGATAATAACTGAAATGCGCAGTCAAGGTGAAACATACGAAAATATAGCAATAAAACTCAAGAAAGAAGGATTTTCTACCTTTTCAGGCAGAGGTGTATGGCATGCCCAAACTGTTCACAGAATTTGCCAGAGTCTGGTATAGTCCCCTGCTGGTTTCTCTACAGACTTTTATATAAAAGTCTATTCAAATGACTATAATCATTGAGCTTTCATTTTTTGTTGTGCCCGATAAAGAATAACCATGCTCCGGCCATGCCGGTTATACGAAAAAACATAAAATAGTACGTCTCTTTAATGTTTTTTATGGGCTAACCTGGATAAAAAATCCAGATCAGCCCCATAACCGCTATTATAAAACACCAAACGTATTTCCTGTTGTAAAAGAAATCTTTTACCTTGTGAATCTGGAAAAAATCTCATTTTATAACAATCTTTTAACAAGATAAAAAACCTTAGCTGTCAGATGTAAAAATTTGACCTTTTTCTACAAAAGCTCTGTTTAAAACATCATCTATATGATCAACCGGAATTATTTCAATCTGTTTTAATATGCCTGGTGGAATTTCTTCTAAATCTTTTTTATTTTCAGAAGGGATAATTACCTGTGTTATACCTGCTCTGTGAGCAGCTAAAAGTTTATCTCTTAAACCTCCTATGGGCAGTACCCTGCCACGCAGTGTAATCTCTCCGGTCATGGCAAGGTTTTTATATACAGGTTGTTTTGTTAAAGATGATACAATGGATGAACACATTGTGATCCCGGCAGATGGACCGTCTTTTGGAATAGCTCCTTCGGGAACGTGAATATGAATATCATATTTTTTGTAAAAATCTTTATCAATTTTAAGAAGTTCAGATTTTGAGCGGACATAACTTACAGCAGCCTTTGCAGATTCCTTCATTACATCACCTAATTGTCCGGTGATTATAAGGTCTCCCTTGCCTGGCATTAATACTGATTCAACAAGCAGAAGTTCACCTCCAACAGATGTCCATGCAAGACCTGTTACTGTTCCTATAAGATCTTTGTTTTCTATTTCTCCATGCCGGAACTTATCATGACCCAGGTAATCAGTGACTGCCTTTGGAGTAATTATATATGTCTGGTTTTCTTTTTTACTTTTTATAATTTTTTTTGCAATTTTTCTGCATATAGATGCAATTTCACGTTCAAGATTTCTTACACCTGCCTCTCTGGTATGTTTTTGAATGATTTTATAAACAGCTTTTTTATAAAAACTGATTTTATAATCTTTCAAACCGTTTGTTTTGATCTGCTTAGGTATAAGAAAACTGTTTGCTATATTAAACTTATCATGTTCTGTATAGCCTGATAATTTTATTATTTCCATTCTGTCCTGCAGCGGAAGTGGAATGTTCGGCAGTGTGTTTGCTGTGGTTATAAAAAGAATATCAGAAAGGTCATAATCAATGTCTAAATAGTGATCATTAAAACTGTTGTTTTGTTCAGGATCCAATACTTCAAGAAGAGCTGCTGAAGGGTCGCCTCTAAAATCCATACACCTTTTGTCAATCTCATCTAAACAAAAAACAGGATTATTAACATTGGCTTTTTTCATGGATTGAACTATTTTGCCGGGCATTGCTCCAACATAAGTACGCCTGTGACCTCTTATTTCAGCTTCATCT
>JASFBI010000191.1 GCA_030149595.1 Desulfobacterales bacterium | reverse complement strand
AATAGTCTATTCTCTCACTTGTGTTTTATAGAATTATTTTTGCTTAGGTACTTAGCACTGCGCTTCTTCAAAGGAGCAGGAGTTCTCTGCACTTCTGTTCTTATAGACGCTTTTACTGAAAAAATATAACGCAAAAGTCAGGAGTAGCCAGGACATCCACTGACGAAATTTATACCCATGTTATGAAAAAAGATATAGATTCCGTTAAAAGCCCTCTGGATTTGTTATAGGTACTTTCAATTGCAATGTAGTTGAAAAGGGGGACACATCTTAAATATTCAAAGTTCGGGTTTTTATTGTTTTAAATATCCTGCAAACCCTTTAATACTGTTTAATAAAAAAGTAGCTTCCCGTTTTTTTACACTCTCTGTAAAGTGGGTAAAACCTTTTAAAAGAACATCTTTTTTTAATAAAGAGTTAAGACAATTGTTGTAAAAATCTCTGCTTTCATAATTTTTAATTTCAGATCCAATTATATCCTGCCATAAAAGAAGTTGTTTTTTGTGTGTTTTCAGTAGTGATACAGCATTTTCAGTGAATCCAAAATGGCCGTAGCAAATATTTAAAGGCTCTGTTTTGATTAAAGAGTCTATGCTTTTTAAAGCAGTTTCCAAAAAAAACTTTGGAGGGGTCGCAGGTCTTAGATAAAAAAGCTTTGGATTTATACGAAAAAAAACACCTCCTGTTTCTCCGGCAAAAAGATAATTTTTGGAAAAAAAGCTTACATGGTGGGGAGAGTGCCCTGGAGTTATTATGCTGTAAATATGTTTTGAGGAGAAATCTTCAGCATCTGTAAACCGATTCTGGCAGACAGGTTTAAACGGCCCGTAAGCATGAGCTATTTTACCTAATGTTTTAACTGTACCTTCCCAAAGGCAGGTAGGATCAACAAGGTGGGGTATCCCTTTTTTGTGACAGACAATTCTAGCCATGGGAAAGGCATCGGAAATTTCTCCTATGCCTCCGGCATGATCTATATGGATATGAGTTAAAAGGATATAATCCAAGTGAAACAGGTTCAGCTCTTTTAGTGCAAAAATAAGACTGTCTGCAGTAATCGATGGGCCTGTGTCAACAATGAAGCTTGTTTCTCCTTTATATAAAAACACACCAATAAAATTTTTAAACCCTGAAATAGGAGGGAAAAGAGTAATAAAATAAAGATTTTCTGAAATTTTAACGGTTTTATAATTCAAAAAAAGATGACCTTAATCCATATCCATAGAGATTTCAAGCTCTTTGATCTGGTCCTTTATAATTTTTTTTTCATCAAAAGAGATGTTTTTGTTATTAAGAGACCTGTTTAAAGCAAGCAGTCTCATTTCCATACGATAATCGGTACAGGTATATTTTTTTTCATGTTTCATTTTTATGTTTATATCATTCCTGTATTTTTTAAAGACTCTTTATAAATTCTAAAAAGGGTAGAGTGATCAGACAATCCTTTATTTAAAAGCAGTTCAAATTTATCTATATCAGATCTGTTTATAATTAAATCAACACTTGTGTCAAGCGTTATCATGTAATCCATTGTACGGAGTTGTCTGCTTAAGAGAACAACAAAAATATTACGGCGGGTTAACATTTTAAGCCGTTTAAGATAAAGAAGAATACCATTTGTATCTGCATTTTTTGAATTATCAAAGTTTTCGTCCAGAATAATTAAATCATAATTATTATAACGCAGTTTTTTTAATCCACCTCTGATTGTAATTGATTTATAAACAGAATATTCTAAAAAATCTATTACAGAAGTAATATCTTTTATTGTCTTGGGATCAGTTTCAAAAAAAATAGCAGATTTGCCCTCTTCTTCAACAAAACCAAATGAATCGTCATCTTTATTTTCATCATTTTCATCTGTTACTGAAGAGTCTTCTGAATAACCATTTTCTGTAACAAAACCTCCAAAAGAAGATTCAGAAGTGTTGTCTTTTGGAGGGCTTTCTGTTTTTTCTACTTTTTGTTCAGGTTCTAAATTTTTAGACTTGGAACTAACACTTATCCTGTTTTTACATGTAGGGCAGGTAAGGGAGGCTGTTTTACCTGCAGGAATTTTATTGTTGGCAATTTTAAATTTACTATTACATTTGTTGCAGGAAATATCCATTTTGGCTGTAAGCTCCTCTTTTGTTTCTAATGTGTAAACAGAGATTTAAAATCACAGTTTTTTTATATGAAACTGTGTCCAACAGTCTGTAATCATGAGAGTTTCAATTTTTGTTGTGGGCAAACCCGGATAAAAGAACCAGGTCGGCCCCATGGCCGTTTGTCAGACACTATTTATTTTGTTTTTTTCTATATTGATGATCAAGTTTCAACTCATCTATATCTGTTGTGGTTTCTCCTCTGGCATTTTTAACAGCATCAATACCTCGTCCTACAATAGCTTTTCTTGAAGCATAGGTTAAAGATGTAGATTCTGTTATAAGTCCTTTTTCATATAACCCTATAATATAGTTATCAAAGGTTGTCATTCCAAAGGCTTCACCTGCATCCATAATATCAAAAAAAGTTTTACCTTCTGATTCTCCATTTAAGATAGTGTCTTTTACCCTGAGACTTGTTCCTAATATTTCAAAGGCAGCAATACGTCCACCGCCTATTTTTGGAAGAAGTCTCTGACATATAATCCATTTAACAGTTTCTGCCAGCCTGATCCGTATTTGGTTCTCTTCTTCAATTCCAAACATTCCAAGTATTCTGTTTATAGTTTTCCCTGCATCAATTGTATGTAGCGTTGATAGTACGAGATGGCCTGTTTCAGCTGCTCTTAATCCAATTTCAACGGTTTCTCTGTCCCTCATTTCACCAACTAAAATTACTTTGGGAGCCTGTCTTAAAGCAGCTCTTAGTCCATTTGCAAATGTATCAAAATCACGGCCTGCCTCTCTTTGATTAAATGTGGATTTTTTGTGCGGGTGTTCATACTCTATAGGATCTTCCAGGGTAATAATATGGACAGAACGCTTTTCATTAATTTCTTCTAATGCTGCTGCAAGGGATGTTGTTTTTCCTGTGCCTGTGGCTCCTGTAACAAATACGATACCGTTTCTTTCCTCGGCAATTTTAACAAATGATCCTGGCAGGTCTAAATTTTCAATGGTAGGCACCGTGGATTCCAGCTTTCTTAAAACAATGGAATAGTAACCGGATTGAGAAAAAATATTTACCCTGAAACGGGCCTTGCCAAGAAGTTGATAGGATAAATCGCATGAACCTGTGGAAACAAGTGTTTCTGTTAGGCGTCTGTTGTTATTTATAAGATTTAATGCTATTATTTCTGTTTGGAAAGGAGTAAGGCTTTTAAATTTTTTACCAATAGCTACGCTTACGAGTTTGCCTTCGCTTTCAACCTGGGGTGGTTTTCCCACAGTAAGATTTAGATCAGAAACATTTTTGTGAGCATCAAGCATACTGGATAATATTTGATCAATCTCCTGTTTTTTCATTATGCTTCCTTGAGAATAAAAAGGTTAATAATTAAGCTTCAGTAAAGTCTGTGGGGGGATTTTTTAAAAGAGGTCTGAAGGCTGTTTTATCATTTGCTTTGGCATAGGCTTCTTCAGCACCGATCCATCCTTTGTTAAACAGTTTCATAATTGCATCATCAAGAAGCTGCATCCCATATTTTTTTCCGGTTTGCATGGATGATGGAAGCTGATGTGTTTTTGCTTCTCTTATGAGATTTCTTACTGCAGGAGTAGCTATTAAAATTTCAGGAGCACAGCATCGGCCTGCTTTATCTATTCTCTTAAACAGAACCTGTGCCACAACAGCTCTGATGCCATCTGCTAAGGTTGATCGTATTTGAGCCTGTTCTGATGCTGGAAAAACTTCAATAATTCTATCTACGGTTTTTGCGGCACTTGTTGTGTGGAGAGTACCAAAAACCAGATGACCTGTGGATGCAGCTTCAATGGCAAGGGAGATTGTTTCAAGATCCCTCATCTCTCCAACGAGGATAACATCAGGATCTTCACGCAAAGCTCCTCTCAGTGCTGAGGAAAATGTTTTTGTATGAAGTCCTACCTCCCTGTGATTTACTATGCAACTTTGACTTTCATGAACAAACTCAATTGGGTCCTCAATGGTTATGATGTGATCTTTTCTTTTACGGTTGGCTTCATCAATAATAGCTGCAAGTGTTGTGGATTTTCCGCTTCCTGTTGGCCCTGTAACAACGACGAGTCCCCTTGGAAGGGTAGCAAGTTTTGAAATAACTGTAGGCAGTCCAAGATCTTCTACAGTTGAAATTTTACTGGGAATTTCTCTAAAAACAGCACCTATACCATTTTTTTGCATGAAAAAGTTTGCTCTGTATCTTGCGAGGCCGGTTATTTCATAACCAAAATCAATATCTCCTGTCTCTTCAAAAGTTTTGATTTTGTCTTCATGGGTTATTTCATAAAGCATGCTTCTTAAATCGTCATTGTTCAATACTTTATATTTTACCCTTTCAATGTCTCCGTGGATTCTTAAAGCAGGCTGCTGACCACTTATAAGATGCAGATCAGAGGCACCCTGATCATGCATTAGTTTGAAAAAAGCATCAATCTTTGCCATAATTACTCCCGCTTTTTTAAAAATATTATTGTTTAAAAACAAAGAACATTTAAATAAGTCTGTTTGTGTTAGATTTGTGGTAAAAGAGTAAGGATTTAGTACTAATTATTAACAGTTCTATTTATCAGTCTGTTACAGAATGTTAATTTATATAGACAATCTGTCATGTATTGTAAAAAACTATGGATTTTATTAAGCTATTTTCTAATTATAATGAAAATTTTTATACTCTATTGAACAATTTTACCTTGCCATCGTTACTGTCAGCTGTTTTTGCCTGTTCCTGACTAATATCAAGCATTTTGGAATGTGTTTCAAGAATAGAGCGAAATTGTATTTCAAGCTGCATGCGTTGTCTTTTTAATTCTGCTATATCTTCATGCAATTGTGCAAGCCGTTTGTGGGCACTGTTCAATATTTTTTCAGCATTAACTTCTG
>JASFBI010000464.1 GCA_030149595.1 Desulfobacterales bacterium | reverse complement strand
GGAGGCTTGCACCCATAGGCCTTACGACCTCTATTATGGTCACCGGAAATTTAAGGGCGTGGAGACATATAATTGCCATGAGGACATCAACCCATGCAGAAGAAGAGATTCGTCTAATTGGGAATCAGATTGCAAAAATATGTAAAAAAGAGTATCCCAATATTTTTCAGGATATGGAAAAAAATGAAAAAACAGGGGAGTGGGATTTTTCATATAGTAAAGTATAAAAAAAAAGGAACAATAATATTATAAGATCTTTTATATATTAGATTTTTATCTGTAAGAGGTTTTTGATATTAATGATTAAGACTGTTTTAAAAGAGGACTGATAATGGAGTGCAAAAAAGAAAAGAATTTAAAAAAGTGTAATTGTACATATGAGCCCTGTGCAAAAAAGGGTATCTGTTGTGAGTGTCTGGAGTATCATTTAAAAAGCAGGGAACTGCCTGCTTGTTGTTTTCCCAAAGATGCTGAAAAAAGCTATGACAGATCTTTTGATCATTTTTCAAAACTTGTGCAAAAAAATGTAATCTAATTTTAGAATAAATCTTTAATAACTTGCATAATAGCGAAGTTACAACAAATTGTGAAAGACAATTACGACCGCGTCCAGAATTTAAAGAAGTTTTTCATATAATGAAAGCTCAATTATTATAGTCGTTTGGACGGACTTTTATATAAAAAATAAAAAAATTAGGTTCTAATCAGGTTATATGAAATTAGGTAAGGGAAGTACAGGTTTAGATAAATACACCGATAAGATAAAAAAAATTTTAAAAAAAGGGTATGGAAGATTTTTAAAAATCAGGGGGCATCCCAGCGAAATTGCATATGGTATAGCTATAGGTCTATTTATAGGGATGACTCCTACTATTGGTTTTCAAACAGCAATTGCTCTGTTTTTTGCTGCACTTTTTAAAGCAAATAAAATCTCAGCAGTTTTGGGAGTGTGGATAACAAATCCTGTTACAGCTCCTTTAATATATAGCATGACATATTATCTCGGAGGAAAGATATTAGGTAATTCAATAAGTATCAATACATTAGAACATATTGAAGAAGGAACCTCTTTTTTTAATATGATTTTTAATGCTCCTGAAATTCTCTGGGTTATGACCATAGGTGGATTAGTTATTGGCATTCCTTTATCTGTAGCAGGTTATCTGTTTTCGTATTCAGCCATAGAAAAATACCAGGAAGAGATAAAACAGAAGATATTAAAGCAAAAACAGAAAATTAAAAATATAAGAAAAAAGCAAAAGAAGAAAAAAGCAAAAAAAAAACAGATTAAATAATTTGCACAGCTTTATAAATAAACTTCTTTTTATAAGGTAACTTTTAAGGAAAATGTTGAAGTGAAAATGATGTTAAAATATTTAGATAGAGAAAAAACAGTAATTTATGGTATTTTGATAATCAACATTATATTGTATTTAATATCTTTGTTAATAGATTTTCACTTTTTAAGTAACAGTAATTCTGTTTTTTCTTTTATGTCTCCTTCTCCCAGGCGTTTGCTTGTTTTAGGTGCCTGCGGTACCATACCCGTTGATGAATATAAT
>JASFBI010000190.1 GCA_030149595.1 Desulfobacterales bacterium | reverse complement strand
TAGGGCCGACAATTAAAGATATTGCCAAAGGTATTGAAAAGCTTGTTGATAAGGTTTGTGAGCTTATAGAGTAGAGGGAAACAGGGAATACTTTTTATGATTGCCTGTAAAGGTGTTCCCTGCAATTGAAGACACTAAATAATATATGCGTATGTTAAACAAAGTAAAAAATAAAAAAAATCTGAAAGTATCTTTAGTTGATTTTATTTCAAATGATAAATGCTCTTTTTTCCCGACAATATATCTTCCTGAGATTGTTTTTTCCAGTTTTATAATATCAACTCCTGTGTTAAAAGCTCATTCACTTTCTCAAATAACAGGAAGTTTAAAAAATATGGTCGGTATTGCTCCTCCAAAACATTATCAGGGACAGTATGGTGTATGGAAAAAAGCAGCCTTTCATAAAGATATTCATCAGTCTGTTTTAGATTTACACAGATACAGATCTTCTGATTTAACACTTGTTGATGCAAGTATTGGCCTTGTGGAGCATCATTTGGGGGGCAGGTTTGCTGATCCGCCTGTAAATAAGCTTGTGGCAGGATTTAATCCTGTTTGTGTTGACAGAGTTTGTGCATCACTTATAAATCTTAACTGGAGAAAAATCCCTCACCTGTTTTATTTAAATGAATAAATCCATATATAAAAAAATAACTATTGCCTCTTTGATAATGATGGTATCTGTAGCCTTAAGCCGTGTTACCGGACTTTTAAGGGAGATGTCCATAGCATATTTTGGAGGTACAGGGGCTCTGGTTGATGCATATCAGGTAGCTTTTGTAATACCTGAGATTTTAAATCATATACTGGCAAGCGGTTTTTTGTCTGTAACATTTATTCCAATCTTCTCAAAATATATAGAAGAGAATAATGAAGAGAGAAGTTGGGAGGCTTTTTCCACGATTTTATCTTGTTTTGGAACTGTTCTTCTAATTTTCATTGTTATAGCCTTTTATTTTACACCTGATATTGTTGAAATTATTGCACCAGGGCTTTATGATCCTGAAACAAAGTCTTTGGCAGTTAAGATGACTAGGATAATTCTTCCTGCTCAGTTTTTCTTTTTTACAGGCGGGGTGGTTATGGCTGGTCAGTTTGCCAGGGAGAAATTTTTTATACCAGCGGTTGCTCCTTTTATCTATAATGCAGGGATTATATTAGCAGGAGTTTTGTTAAGCCCCTATGTTAAAATAGAGGGGTTTTCATGGGGAGTTTTGGGAGGTGCTTTTTTAGGAAGCTTCCTGCTTCAGTATTATGGTGCCAGAAAAGTTAAAATGAAGTTTAAATTTAATTTTAACTTTTTAAATAGAGATCTTATACAGTATGTAAAGCTTACCATACCTTTAATGGTTGGGCTTGGTATGACTTTTTCAGCAGAATTTTTTTTAAAATTTTTCGGATCATATCTTCCAGCAGGAAGCATAGCCGGTTTAAATTATGGTTTTAGAATTATGTTTCTTCTTGTGGGTTTTTTTGGTCAAGCTGTTTCTGTGGCATCATTCCCGTTTATGGCAAAGCTCTATGCACAAAAAAAGGTGGATGAATTAAATAATCTTTTAAACAAAACAATAAAATATCTGTCATTGATTATTCCTTTTTCTGTTTTGTTGATTATTGTAAGAAGAGAAGTGGTTTTTCTTATATTTCAAAGGGGGAGTTTTAATTCAGCCTCATCTGATTTTACATCTGATATTTTACTATATCTTCTTTTAGGTTCTTTTGCTTTTTCTGTTCAAACTATTGTGGTCAGGGGGTATTATGCATCTTTAAATACCATGACACCTGCTGTTTTTGGAACAATTGCTGTTTTGTGCAGTCTTCCTTTATATAAGTTTTTTACAGATATGATGGGAGCCTGTGGTCTGGCTTTTGCCATTTCTATTTCAGCAACTCTTCAGGTTTTTTTGCTCTATTTTTTATGGAATAGAAAAACAGGCAACCGGAGTTTATCTGTCTGTTTTTTGATATTAAAAATGATTCTAACAGGTATTGTTATTGGTTTTTTGCTTTACTGGTTTAGACAGTTTGTATTGTGTTATGCAGATATAAAAACTGTTTTTGGAGTTTTTTTTGTAATGCTATCAACCAGTGTGGTTTTTCTTTTATTGCTTTTTTTACTTGGATATCTGTTGAAAGTAAAAGAGTTCTTTGAGTTGACAGATGTTGTTATTAAACGTTTCTTTTTATTTCTGAGATAAAGAGTGTAATTTGCATGGGGAAAAATATCAGATTTTTTTTTCTTTTTTTACTTGTATTTGAAGTTTTGGCTGGTTATTCCTGTGGCAGTGAATACAGCTCAAATTTAAATCATCTTATAGATAATCAAACATCTGTTATTATAGCAGATGAGTGCGGGAGGATTGTTTATGGGAAAAATGTTTTACAAAAAATGATTCCTGCTTCAATTCTAAAGATACTTACATCTCTTTCAGCTTTTTATTATTTAGGCAGCAGCTACAGATTTAAAACAGATTTTTATTTTAATAAAAAAACATGTGATCTTACAATTTATGGGTATGGAGATCCTCTTTTTATATCTGAAGTCATAGATGATGCAGCAAAAGAGATCAGCTTGAAAGTAAATAAAATAAACAACATAATAGTAGATGATTCATACTTTAACTATCCGATTGTAATTTCCGGTCAGACAAAAAATACAATTCAGCCCTATGATGCTCCGGCAGGAGCTGTTTGTGCCAATTTTAATACTGTGTGGTTTAAAACAGATAAAAACGGTATGCTTGTAAGTTCAGAGAAGCAAACACCCCTTTTAAATTTTGTGAAAAGAAAAGTTGAGTCATCAGGAGTTGACCATGGCAGAATTCCTTTATCCTTTAATCAGTCAAGAGTATATGCAGGACATCTTTTGAAATTTTTTTTATCAAAATATAAAGTGTCTGTAAAAGGCTGTGTGGTGTTATATGACAGGAAACAGGACAGGGGGGATATCCTGTATACCTATATATCTAAATTTTCCATAAAAGAGGTTGTTTCTTATCTCTTGTGCTATTCAAATAATTTTATTGCAAATCAGCTTTTTTTAGCATCAGGGTCAAAATATTTGAAATATCCTGCAACTCTAATTAAAGCTCAAAAGGCAGCAAAAAATTATCATAAAAATATTATCAAGATAGATAACCTTAAGATTTATGAGGGGTCAGGGCTTTCTGTAAAAAACAGAATAAATGCGTTGGAGTTTTTAAAGATTTTAAAAGAGTTTTATCCCCATAAAAAGTTAATGAAGCACAATAATGGTGAATATTTTAAAACAGGAACACTGAAAAGTGTGCGTACCAGAGCGGGTTACATAAAAAGCAGAAACGGGAAGTATTATATGTATGTTGTTTTTGTTAACTCTTTTAATAAAAATACAGATTCAATAATGGGGTTAGTTAAAAGAAAAATTTTAAGTTTTTAAATAGAGTTTCCTGAACAACACATAATTAGAACTATGCGTAGAAACAGATAATCAAGAACAGCAGCCGAGCCGCTTTTCCCTGAATCCAAATATTGATCCGGCTTTTGTGTTTACTTATTTTCGGCGTTAGATGTAATAAAATTAGGAGGTTAATGAAAAATGAGAACAGTAAAATCTTTTTACATAATTTTATTAGTCTTTATAATGAATGCTGTCATAGTGACAGATATTGCCATTCCATCTCAAAAACAACAGAATCCAAAATCAATTTCATCTTTTTTCCCGGATTTTATTCCTACTTATTACAAACAAGTATTCCCTGATCAATTCTCCTTATGGCAAACATCACAGACTCAAGAGGAGAATAAAGTGCAATTTACAAATGACCAAAATGAATTTATAAGCATACAATATACCAAGTCCAACCGCTCTGTCGAAGAGGGTATATTGAAAACATCGTTTGTTCGTTACGCTAAAGAATTAGAAAATAAGGACGGATATATCATTAATATTGATGCTCATTTTATACAACTATTAATTAATAAAGATAAAAATTTTGTAAGATTGATTACGATCTATGGAACACCAAAAGGAGTCTTTAATTGGGAATATAAATCAAAAGCTACTAATGAAAAACAAAGAGATATGTTTATAAATCAGCTTTTATTATGCATAGGGAAACATAGATATGAAGAAGCGTTTTCCCAAGGAAATGTTATAATGGGATTTTGGGGGCGAGAAATTCATCAATATGCTAAATTACTTTCCGAAATTGATTCTGAAAAAGCTATAACTGTGTACGAAAATCATTTAAAAACTACCCCCTTTAATTATGAGGCTCATTTTGAATATATAAAATTTTCTGATAAAGAGAGGTTAAAAACTGAAAGCGCAAAAGCTATTTTAAAAAATGCGGAACAGGAATACCTATTGAATGAAGCAGCAAAATTTCTGGGAGAGCAAATTTCCAACATCTCTTCTTTTTCCGTTTTAGAAAAAAACTGCGGAGAACTTCAACTTATTCTTATCCCTTTACCACCATGTAATCCATGGTTATTAGAAGAATCCGCAAAAGCTTATGAAAAAATAACCGGAATTTCCGTTAAAATTCAAAGGCTTCCTGAAGTATGGCATCTCGAAGCTCCAGGTAGAATACCTTACCAAAGAAGTTTAGAAAAAGTGGTAGCAAACTTCTACTCAGAAATTAATGACTTTACTGGCTGGGATATTGAAAAATTTCGGAATAAGTTATTTAGAGCTGCAGAAAAAGAAGGGCCTTATGCTGTTTATAGTGTTAAGAAACTTTTCGAAAAGATAGAACAGGAAATTAAAAAAGGAAAAGGACAATGGGAAATAAATCCTTATTTAATTTGGTTCCAAAAAGCACTTCTACCATATAGGACAAATGATATTAAAACAATGTACGTTGGGATTACGGAGATAGATATTTATTCAGGGGATACTAATTTCGTATTTAGTCTTCATGATAAGTGGCAAAAGACACCAGGGACTCTACTACAAGCGAGTATATTGTCTTATGCAAGAATGTTAGCAGAATCAAATGGAAAATACCAATCTATGAAGCGATTGGTAGAAAGAA
>JASFBI010000463.1 GCA_030149595.1 Desulfobacterales bacterium | reverse complement strand
TGCTGTTTTCGTTATCTGTTGTATTGTCTGGAGCAAGACAGTGCTTTCCAAGAATTGTTCCATTCAAATTTACAGCTATAACAATATCTGCTCCCAAAGCTCTGCAAAGAGATACAGGAACAGGATTTACAAGTCCACCATCCACCAGCCAGGAGTCATTAAATTTAAAAGGGGCAAGCAGACCAGGGAGTGATACAGATGCACGGACAGCGTCTAAAAGAGACCCCTTTGTAAACCACACCTCTTTGCCAGTAGATAGATCTGTAGCTACTGTTGCAAAACGTATTGGGAGTTTTTCTATATTAATATCACCAGCACTCTCTTCAAAAAAATTGTAAAGTTTGTCACCTATTATGACACCACCCCTATTAATATTAATATCTGCATAACTAAGAAGTTCTTTCCAGTTTAAAGATTTTGCCCATGCTTCCAGCTTTTTTAAATGACCTGTTGCATAAGCTCCTCCTACAATTGCTCCTGAAGAACATCCGCATAAAATATCCGGAAATATTCCAATTTCATTTAGTGTGTTTAGTATTCCTATATGAGCCCAGCCACGAGCAGATCCGCATCCTAAAGCTAACCCAATCAAAGGTTTTTTTTCCATACAACCTGTTTTTTTTTTATAATTATCTATTATCATAATTGTGTTACTTACCAAAATAGTCTTTGCCAGTTATTTTATAAATCTAAAATACTTTCCATCTCTTTTAAACTATTAATATGAAAATCAGCAGAAAGATTTTTATTGTTATATGCCACAAATTTTACATTGGCTTTTAAAGCTGCCTTTTCATCCAGTTCTGAATCACCTATATAGATCATTTCATAAGCTTTTGCATTAAAGTTATTTAAAATTTTTAAAAGCTGATCAGGAGCAGGTTTTGCGTGGGCCACATCTGAAGCACTGACCACAAGATCAAAAAAGACAGATAATTTGTGCTCTTTTAAAACATTGTTCATGGTATCTGTTCTATTTGTTGCAACAGCAAGTTTATACTTTGTTCTAAGTTTTAGAAGAAGGGGTTTTAAATAAGGTTCTATCTCCATGTAAGGGATAAATGCAAAGTAGTTCATTTTTTTTCTGAACTGATCTGCCCTCTGTATGAGATCGGCATTATTATCAAAAATATATTTAATTGAATCTTCTGCTGTATGCATATGGGTATATACAAATTGTTCTTCACTCATTTGTGGCCTATCAAAATTTTCAAGGATCTGATTATAATATGCCTGATTTGCCATTGCCGTATCAAACATAACTCCATCGCAGTCAAAACCTACTATTTTTATATTTTTCATCTGTTTTTTATTGTCCATAATTATCTAATTTTA
The DNA here is from genome assembly GCA_030149595.1 of Desulfobacterales bacterium. Classification (GTDB taxonomy): domain Bacteria; phylum Desulfobacterota; class Desulfobacteria; order Desulfobacterales; family DAOWNP01; genus DAOWNP01. Next base: position 230 of record JASFBI010000463.1, on the reverse strand, counting down.
AATAAAATCTTATCTTTTATTTTGCTTAACAATATTTCCAAAAACTCTTATCTTTATTTTGGATTTTATATTGCTGTCGGTATTAATATATATAATATCAGAATAACGTCCGGCTGTGTTTTTTGTATTTTTTACAATCAAAGTGTATCCGGAATGGCCTGTACCTGATTTTTGTTTAAGTTCTATTTTTATAAATTTTAAAGCAACAGGGATGGGAACTAATTTAGCAA
>JASFBI010000004.1 GCA_030149595.1 Desulfobacterales bacterium | reverse complement strand
ATGGATACATCCGATGAAATTTCAGAATATCTTAAAGAAGTTCTTTTTCCAGAACTCCATCAACTTAATGCGAAGTTGTGAGCTTAGATAGCCTGCTAAGTTTATTTGAAAAACAGCCGTGCTTGGGGTCAGCGTTGAGTGATTTGTTAGCTTTTCTTATGTATGTACCTTATTTCATAACAGTATTGTTGCTGTTTTTTCGAGTGCTTTTAGTGTGTTGCAAGGAATTGGCTCATAGATATTGCTGTTTCAGGAAAATTGTGTAGTACTTTTTTGTCTTGAGTGACAAGAAGAATCTCAAGATCTTTTGCCAGATTAACAAATTCGCAATCGTAGGCAGAGCAACCACTTGAGAGAGACAAACTTAAAACTTGCTTTGAATTTATTTCATATTCATTTTCTTTTAATAATTCTTCTGCACATTCAAAAATTTCAATTGCCTCAGCCAATGCTATTATTTTTTTTCTAATATAGAATGTCAGTACATTTCGAAATTCACTTCTCCAGAGTAGTGGCGCAGACCATATAGGATTTTTTTTAAATGTTTGTTCAGCAATTTGTGAATAGTCAGAGTTGAGGTAAAAATAACTTATAATATTGGTGTCTACAACGATCATGGGCGTCCTTCTTCTTTAGCTACTTGCAGGATATCATTGGTTAGAAGGAATTTTTTTGTTTTTTCTCTGGAGCGTTTTGCCAAGGCCAGGTGTTGCTCTGGGGAAAAAGGTTTACTTAAAGTTGCTTTCTCGATTAGGCATATAATCTCGCTGTTAATGCTTCGATGATTAATTGTAGCGACCTGCTTAAGTATTTCGTAAGCATTATCTGGAATATTTTTGACAGTTATACTTGGCATATTAATACCTCCCAAAAGGTTAGTTTCTTAATGGTTCCATTATGGTTCTTTTGGTGCGTGTTGTCAAGGGGGAGAGTTGAACATTAATAATTTGCCTATATTAGGTTATGGATACATCCGATGAAATTTCAGAATATCTTAAAGAAGTTCTTTTTCCAGAACAACTTTTTTAAATTAAAGTAAAAGATATTGACACACTGCCGGATCTTTTTGTATTTATAAGTTTTTAAAAAATTTGTTTTTAGCTGTTGGAAAATAGTGAATATAAATCCTGATTACACAAAATAACCTTTATATGAAACTCTGTCCAACAGACCGTAATCATGAGAGTTTCAACTTTTGTTGTTGCAGATAAATCTGCCATGCATGTTATATAATATGAAAAGAAATACGGTTTCTCATCTGGAGCATATTAGTTCTTTTTTGGCAATGGATGTTTTTGCCAAAGCCCAAAAACTGGAAAAAGCAGGAAGAGATATTATCCATCTTGAATTTGGAGAGCCTGATTTTCCAACTCAATTTATGTTTTCAGATGCAGGCATCCAGGCTATAAGGGAATCTCAAACCAGATATACTCATACACAGGGAACAGAATCCTTTAGACACGCTGTTGTTGATAAGTACCTGCGTAAATTTTCCGTTAAGCTGGCACCATCTCAGATTTTGACTTCCTGTGGATGTTCTCCTCTGATTTTTCTGGCAATTTCTCTTCTTGTTCCTCCACAACATGAGATAATAATTACTGATATTTGCTACCCCTGTTATGATAACCTCGCTATGCTTGCAGGGGCAAATCCCGTAAGGGTAAAGATTTGTATAGAAGACGGTTTTCAACTGAACATTAATAAAGTAAAAAAAGCTATTACTTCAAAAACCAGGGCGGTTTTAATCAACTCTCCCATGAATCCTACAGGTACGGTAATGCCGTATAACAGCATGAAAGAACTGGCTGCGTTGGGAATTCCTATTATTTCAGATGAGATATACAGTGATCTGGTATATGAGGGAGAAGCATATTCCATGTTAAATTTCACAGATAACTGTATTGTTTTAAATGGTCTTTCAAAATATTATGCCATGACAGGCTGGAGGCTGGGATACATGATAATGAACCCTGCATGGGTAAGTGTGGCAGCAAAAATACATCAAAACCTGATGATTTCAGCTGCTCATTTTGTGCAAAAAGCAGGTGAAACAGCCATTTTGAAAGGAGAGGCTGAGTGCAAAAAAATGGCAGTGGAGTTTAATAAAAGGCGGAAGTTTATCTTAAACCGTTTAAAGGAGTGCGGGCTTGACCCTGGATATAATCCTGCTGGTGCATTTTATGTTTTTTTGAAATATCCCGATCAAAGTAAAAAATCACTGAACCTTTCAATGGATATTCTTGAAAAGACAGGTGTGGCAATGACTCCGGGAATTGATTTTGGTCCGGGAGGTGAAGGATTTATCAGAATAAGTTATGCCAATTCACTTAAAAATATTGATGAAGCTATAAAGCGGTTAAAAAAATATTTTTCTTAACAATTTTTATATGAAACTCCGTCGACAGACCGTAAGCATGAGAGTTTCAATTTTTGTATAAAAAATTCTAAGAACTCCATTAACAGCCTGATAACCTTTCAAAGGTTTTTCCGTGAATAAATTTTAATATTTTATTTGCTTTTTTATCTATATATTGCTTATTTAAAGATTATATTTTTAATATACATACCACTGACACTTCAAATATAAGTTTTAAAAAATTTGCATAATATTTTATTTAATAAACAAAAAACAGGATCTTTAAAACAAACAGTCTTTAAAGTCTTTTTTATCTGTTTTTTTATAAATATTTTTTTAACAGACCACTGTTTTGCCATAGAAAACAGTTATATAAAAGGACTTGTCCTTAAAGCCAAAATTGCAAAACTTTCCCAAAAACCATACTGGAAAACTCTGCTTCACTATAAACCTTCCTTTAATGGAGAATCCAGCCTTATTGATGACCCCGCATTTTTTCTGGCCGAAGATGGAAAACACAACCCAGAAAATGAACTGGCAGCAACATTAAAATCATTTTTCCAACCAATAAAAGACAGCCAGGAGCACCCTTTATGCAGGTTTCCAGCAAGATATTCGTGGCTTAAAGATCAGCTTGACATTGATGAAACAAAACTACCTGCTGTTATCTGCAAAGAGTTTCTCAAGACGTATAATAAAGCTCAGCCGGTTGCTGCATCCCTGATTTTTCCCTGTGCATATATTAACAGCCCTGCTTCCATGTTTGGCCACACCTTTATCAATATAGAGGGCCCCTATAAAAGCAAGCTAATGTCCTATGCTGTTAATTATGCAGCATTTACAAATAATAAAACAAATGGTTTTCTATTTGCATTTAAAGGCATTTTTGGTTTTTACAAAGGCTTTTACTCCATACTTCCTTATTACCTGAAAGTAAGAGAGTACACTGAACTGGAAAGAAGAGACCTTTGGGAATATGAACTAAATCTGAATAGAAAAGAAGTAGAACGCATGTTTTTGCATATTTGGGAATTAAGAAATATCTATTCTGATTACTATTTTTTTGATGAAAACTGTTCATATAATATCCTTTTTCTTTTAGAAGCAGCAAGACCGGGTATAAATCTTACAAATAATAAATTATGGACTATACCTGCTGACACTGTAAAAGATATCTTAAAAAAACAACTGGTAAAAAAAACTGTTTATCGACCCTCTGAAGCAACAAAAACAAATCATACTGCATCTTTTCTCAACAAAAGTGAAAAAAAATTTATCAAGGATATTATCCTTAATAAAATAGATCTTCACAAATTTATTAAAAAAGATTTTAAATCAAACTCAAAAGCCATGTGCCTTGACCTTGCTGCAAGGGAAATCAAATATAAATACTTAAAGAAAAAAATAGACAGAAACAGATTCAGACAGCAATACCTTGCTATTCTTAAAGCGAGAAGCAAGTTAAAAAAAACAGCCTCCTTTCAAAATAAGATCCCCGTACCCGTAAGGCCTGACTTAGGACATGGTTCAAAACTTGCGACAACAGGGATGGGTTTACGACATGGAGATTTTTTTACTGAAATCAGTATACGTCCTGCCTATCACAATTTAATGGATCCTGGAGAAGGATACAGTGATGGCTCTGAAATTGAATTTGCAAAAACCACACTGCGTTATTATACAGAAAAGAGTCAGTTCAAACTCCATGCTTTTGATCTTATTAATATTACGTCCATATCACCAAAAACTCCTTTTTCCAGCCCTGTATCATGGAAAGTTAACACTGGATTTATACAAAAAAATTTTGGTGAAAAAGATTATCACATGATCTACAAATTAAATTCAGGAGGGGGGTTCTCCTGGGAAAAAGCTGTTGGGTTGCTATATATTATGTGTGAAACCGAGCTGGAGGTAGGAGGTCGTTTTGATGACAGTTACAGTCTTGGAGTCGGAGGATCAGCAGGCATAATAAAGCAGATGGGGAATAATTGGAAAATCGCGTTATCCGGAAAACAGCTGTTTTTTGAAGCAGGAGATTCCCATAAACTTTTTTCAACTAATTTATCACAAAATATAAAAATTAATAAAAACAACAGCTTAAGACTTGATATCTCATATAAAAGGGAGTTTAAATCTGATATTCCTGAAGTTACATTTAAATGGAATATTTACTGGTAGCAGGCTGATAGACAGGCTGTTACAGAATAAAAATTCAAGTTCAAGGCAAAAAAATAAATTTAAACGCAGGCATACCCGTTGTATTCCGAGCATTATTTAAAAAAAATAACGAAGAGCTTAGGAAAAAGAGCATTCTCGGACAGACTCCAAGTATCTTTTCTTGACATATTAACTGTATTAACTTAAAAAATATTCTGATAGATTTATCTATTATAATTTTTATATAATATGCATGGTCGACAGGCTGTTACAGAATAAAAAATTTTTTCAAGCTCAAGGCAAAAAAATGAAAGTTCAATTATTATAGTCGTTTGAACAGAGTTTCATATAACATACATGGCCGATTTATCTGCCACAACAAAAATAGAAACTCTCATGATTACGGTTTGTTGGACAGAGTTTCATATAAAACATACATGGCAGAATTATCTGCCACAACGAAAATTGAAACTCTCATGATTACGATCTGTTGGACAGGGTTTCATATAAAACAGTTATGAAAATAAAAAAACACTTTTTCTATGGATTTATTGTTATTTTAACAAGTGGATTAATTTTAATATATATTAATTCTGACAGACAGTCTATCCATAAAACAGGATCTAAAATATTACCAGCAGATAAAGAAGTTACTTTTTTATCTGCTGGTAATATTTTAGATTATAAAAAATTTGACTTTTTTCTTTATTTTCCAAACAAGGGAAACACCCACCTTGTTGCACAAAAGCAAAGTTCAACTTCAAATACTTCCTTTTTAGTAAAGGGGCAAAAAATAATAAACAGTTTGATTAAAGGACCTGACAATGATTTACTCCCTGCTGTTCCAAAAGAGACTGTTTTAAATGCATTATACATAACAGACGACAAAACTGCATATGTGGATTTGTCTGATACTATTTACAAAAAATATCCCTGTGGGGTACAATCTGAATATTTAACTGTTTACTCCATAGTTAACTCTCTTATTTTAAATATTTGCGGGATAGAATCTGTAAAAATATTAATCATGGGAAAAGAACAAAAGACTTTAGCCGGTCATATTGATATTCGCTTTCCATTTAAAGCAAACATGTTGTTAATAAAATGAAATCAAATGAAATAGGTAAAATACGAAATATCGGAATAATTGCTCATATTGATGCCGGTAAAACAACTGTCTCAGAGCGTATTCTTTTTTATACCGGCCGTTCCTATAAAATAGGTGAAGTTCATAACGGTGAAGCTGTAATGGACTGGATGCCTGATGAACAGGAAAGAGGTATTACAATAACTTCAGCCGTAACCTCCTGCGAATGGGAAAACCATCAGATTCAGCTGATTGATACACCTGGTCATGTTGATTTTACCATTGAAGTGGAAAGATCCCTTAGGGTTTTAGATGGTGCCATAGGTGTTTTTTGTGCTGTGGGCGGTGTAGAACCTCAATCAGAAACTGTCTGGAAACAAGCTGAAAAATATCATATCCCTAAGATATCGTTTATAAATAAAATTGACAGAATTGGTGCCAACTTTTTAGGTGCTGTGGATATGATGGTGGACAGACTCAAAGAAAATCCTCTAATTATTCAGCTTCCCGTGGGTTCTGAAAACAATTTTTCCGGAATTATTGACCTTATTAAAATGAAAGAGATAGTCTGTGATGATGATTCTCCTGGAGCAGACTATTCATTAAAAGAGATTCCTGAAGATTTTGTAGATAAAGCTGAAAAGTACCGTGAAAAAATGATAGAGTCCATTGCTGATTTTGATGATAATATCATGGAAGCCTATCTCGCAGATGAGACAATTGAAGAGGCAGATATAATTTCCGCAATCAGAAAAGGAACAATAGATTTAAAATTTGTCCCTGTTCTTTGCGGTTCAGCATTAAAGAATAAAGGTATTCAGCCTCTTTTAGATGCTATTACAAATTTTCTGCCAAGCCCCCTTGATATTCCGCCAATACAAGGCATTCATCCTGAAACAAAAGAGCTTGTCACATGTCCTCCGCGTAGCAATAACCCCCTTGCAGCTCTTATTTTTAAAGTTTCAATGATAGAGGGCAGAAAACTTACATATGCCAGAGTATACAGCGGTAAACTAACAGCAGGATCTGAAGTTTATAACTCCTCAAGATCCAAAAAAGAGAAACTTTCAAGAATTCTTAAAATGCATGCCAACAAGAAAGAGAGGATAAAAGAGGCTGGGCCTGGCAGCATTATAGGCATTATCGGCCCTAAAGAATCAGCCACAGGAGAAACTCTGTGCAACAAAGACAAACCTGTGCTTCTTGAAAAAATCGAGTTCTACGAGCCTGTTATTTCAATAGCCATAGAACCGCAAACCCATTCAGATCAGGATAAATTAGACCATGTTCTGTCTAAATATATCATTGAAGATCCTACCTTAAAGGTAGTTCAGGATAAAAATACAGGTCAAACAATATTGTCAGGAATGGGCGAACTTCATCTTGAAATTATAATAAGCAGGATGGTGCGGGAATTTAACACAAAGGTAACTGTTGGTAAACCCCAGGTTGTTTACAGGGAAACAGTAAAAAAAGAGGCCAGGGCAACTGTTGTTTTTGACAGAGAAATTGCGGGCCAGCGCCATTTCGGAGAAGTCAGCATAAAAGTTTTTCCAACAGAAAGAAGAAGCGGCAATAAAATTACGTCAAATCTTAATAATGATGACATAATACCTTCTGTTTATATTCCGGTTATAAAACAGAGCATAAAAGACTCCCTTAAAAGTGGAATAATTATGGGATATCCTGTCACAGATGTTTCAATTGTACTGACTGGCGGATCATTTAAAGAGTCACTGGGAACAGACATTGCCTTTACAGTAAGCACATCCATGGCATTAAAAGAAGCTCTGTCAAAGGCAGACTCTTTTTTACTGGAACCTATAATGGATGTTGAAATAATTATTCCTGAAGAGTTTACAGGAGACGTTATCGGAGATTTAAATTCCAGAAAGGGGAAAATTGTATCAATTAATATCAGACAAAACTCTCAAATAATAACAGCAGTTGTTCCCCTTTCAAAGATGTTTGGTTATTCAACATCAATCAGATCTGCAACCCAGGGGAGAGGTACTTTTACCATGAAATTTTCACATTTTGATTCCACCGAATAAAAAACAGTGATAATACTCTTTAATTTAATTTATCTTTGTTTATATCTGTTTTAAAACTTGCATCTTTTTTAGATTTTTGAGTTCCTGTTTTATTTCAGGATCATTTTTAGAATATTTCATGCCCCTTTTAAAATGGAAAAGGGCATTTTTATAATCATATTTTTTTTTATAATATAACCCAAGATAAAAATGAGCATCTCTCATATTTCCTTTTTGACCGCTTGCCTGACCCAAAAAATAATAGGCAGAGATGTTTTCCGGTGATTTTAAAATACTTTTCTGATAAAGCTTTATTGCCTTATCTAACTGGCCAAGTGCTTCAAAAGACCTGCCAATATAAAAATTACACTCAGATTCAGAGGAAAGCATAATAGATGCTCCCTTAAAACACTCCAAGGCTTTTTTATACTGTCCGTCTGAAAAATAAATTTTCCCTGTATCTTTTAACACATATGGATTAAAAGCCATTTTTTCCAGTACTTTTTTCATGTATTTTATGGACTCTCCCTTTTTATCTGTCCTTGCAAGAACAAGGGCCTGTCCATAATTTGCCACAACATTATCCGGATCATTAGAAACAGCTTTACTAAATTTATCCAAAGCTATATTTTTATCTCCATATTCAGCAGAAATTTTTGTCTGAACCATTTTAAACCTGAACGAATCAATCTTCTTTTTTTTTATTTTATTTTTACTGTTTTCAAGCCATGTACTAATATTAATAATACGGTTTTTTGTTGCAGGATGGGTAGTAAGATATGTTGGAATCTGTTCCGGCCCAAACCAGTTTTTATCCCTGATTTTTTTTAATACTTTAACAAGTCCTGTTCCATCATATCCTGCAGAAATAATAAGCTCAAACCCTATCTGATCAGCCTGCCTTTCGTTTTCACGGCTATAGGCCAGAGCATATGACTGACCTGCCGCAACTGAGCCAACTATTACAGCACTAGCAGCATCAGCAGACCCTCCTATTCCAAGTAAAATGCCTGCTGCCAAGCCTGCAAGAGTAGTTAAATTTGTTTTTTTTGCCTTTTTGATTCTAAGAGAAATATGACGGCAGAAAGCATGAGCTATTTCATGACCCAGTATACCGGCAAGCTCTTCTTCAGTCTCCATTGCTTCTATAAGACCGCTATTAATAAAAATATTTGCACCAGGGCCTGCAAATGCATTATATACATCTTGCTTTATTACATAAAAATGATATTTAAAAGGCTGGGGGGGAAGAGCTGCTACTAATTTATTACCTACACTATTGATATAGTTTACCACATGAGGATCTTTGATTATAACAAGGTGTTTAAAAACTGATTCCAAAAATTCCTTTGACAACTCCTCCTCTTGCTTTATTGAAATACTAAAAACAGTATTTGGAATTATAACGTTTAAAAAAAGAAAAAAAAGAAAAAACACAGTAACTTTTTTTTTATAGCTATATACTCTTTGCTTTTTTAAAATCATAATAATTAACTTTTATATAACCGGCATGGCCGGAGCATGGTTATTCTTTATCGGCTGCAACAAAAAATCAAAGCTCAATGATTATAGTTGTTTGGATAGACTTTCATATAAAAGTGATAATATTACTCAAAAAATCACTTTTCCATTTATTTAAAAATATTAAGAAAAATTTAACTATATTTCTCTGTTTTTCAAACAATATCTTATACAATAAGGATTAAATTATGACACAAATTATTTGTATAGCAAACCAAAAAGGCGGAGTTGGTAAAACAACCACCGCTATTAATCTTGCAGCAGCCATAGCAGCATCATCAAAAAAAACCCTGCTCATTGATTGTGACCCCCAGGCAAATGCCACAACAGGTGTAGGTATAGACAAAAACAGCATTGATAAAACACTGTACCATGGACTTATAGGCGAATATTATGCTTCTGAAATATTAATAGAAAATGAAGATATAAAAGGTTTAAACATACTCCCTTCAAGGGTAGAGCTAATCGGTTTTGAAATAGAGATGATGGATTCAGTAAACAGAGAAAAAATATTAAAAGAATTTATTTCTGATATAAAAAATGATTATGACTATATAATATTAGACTGCCCGCCTTCTTTAAGTATTCTAACCTTAAACGCCATGACTGCAGCAGATTCTGTAATAATTCCCCTTCAAAGTGAATTTTATGCATTAGAAGGCTTGGGCCAGCTTCTTCAGACTATTAAAAGGGTTAAAAAATCACTTAACCCTGAACTTAAAATAGCCGGAATTCTTTTAACTATGTTTGACAAACGAACCAGACTATCTCATCAGGTTGCTGAAAACGCAGAAAAATATTTTAAAGGTCAGGTTTTTAAAACAAAAATACCCAGAAATGTAAGACTTGGTGAAGCGCCCAGTTTTGGCAAACCAATATTTGCTTACGCTCCATCCTCTTCAGGAGCTAAAAGCTATTTGAGTCTGGCAAAAGAAATTATTTAAAAAAATCTTTAATTTGAAATTATTATCCTTTTAGTTTATATATTTTCTATATATTAAACTTTTTTAATAAAAAGTTTAATATCAGGATACAGGGGGAGTTTAAAGAGAAAATTTTAAAATTTGACTCTGGCTGTTTTAATATTTGAACTATAACAATGCTGAAATTAAAACTGAGTCCAGTTTTTTATTATTTTATGTGTATCTATAAAGGTTATAAATGCTAAAAAAGAATAAAACAGGCAAATCAAAATCAGCAAAAAAAGAACGCCCTGCTCTTGGCCGCGGCCTTGATGCTCTTTTTCCTGACATAGATAATCTTGGTTCTGACAACAATGAGTCTTCAGTAGCTTTTTTCCCCTGTGATATTAACTCCATTATTCCTAACAAATATCAACCCCGTATAAAATTTTCTGAAAATGAGCTTGATCAATTAAAAGACTCCATAAAAAAACAGGGGGTTATTCAGCCTCTTGTTGTAAGAAAATCCGACTCAAAGTATGAACTTATTTGCGGTGAACGAAGGCTGCGTGCTGCAAAACTGGCCAAGCTTGATACTGTTCCTGTAATTGTATCAGACATAACAGATAACAAAATGCTGGAAGTATCAATAGTTGAAAATATTCACAGGGAAAATTTAAACCCAATGGAAGAGGCAAAAGCCTACCAGCGGCTTATATCTGAATTTAATTTAACCCAGATCCAGATAGCTGAACATATTGGCAAAAGCAGATCAACTATTGCCAATTTTTTAAGACTGAATACTCTGCCTGAAAACATTAAAAAAAGCATATATGATAATTTGATCAGCATGGGACATGCACGGGCACTTTTAGGGGCTGACAGCTTTGAAAAACAAAACAGAGCATGGATCACTGTTATTAAAAAAGATCTATCTGTAAGAAAAACTGAAGCACTTATAAAACAGTTAAACTCTGAAAAAGAAAAAACAGTTTCTGGTAAAAATATAGCTTTCACAGATATTGCGGACAATCTGTCCAAATATTTTAAAACCAAAGTTTTTATCAAAAAAAAAGGTAAGAAAGGAAAAGTTGAGATAGAGTTTTATAACGAAAAGGATCTTCATAGATTACTCTTTTTATTAAAACCTCAAAAAACAACTGAAAAAGATTAATGTCTTTGCATATAATTATTGACGGATACAATTTAATCAGGGCTTCAAATAAGCTAAGCGAAATAGACATGTGTGATATTACCAGAGGAAGAGATGTTTTAATAGATATGCTTGCTGCCTACAAAAAAATAAAGCACCACAAAATAACAGTTGTTTTTGACGGAACAAATGCACATCCCTTTTCAACTTGTAATGACCAGCAAAAAGGTATTAGAATAAAATTTTCTGTACAAGGTGAATTAGCTGATTCAGTTATTAAAAAAATGTCACAAATTGATAGAGAAAAAGCACTTATCGTTAGCTCTGATAAAGAAATTATAGACTTTTGCATGTCAATGGGGTCAGCTGTAATTGGTTCGCTGGAGTTTGAAGAAAAACTCTTTATGGCTTCTTATCTGATGGAAAAAGGTATGGAAGAAAACCATGAAGATAAAAAAAACTGGGATTTTACAACAAAGAAAAAAGGACCTAAGCATCGTCTTTCAAAAAAAAAACGTAAGAACATTTTAAAGGTAAAAAAATTATAATCTAAATGAAAAAATTATGCATAATTGATGGACAGGGAGGCGGAATAGGAAGCGCAATAATAAAAAAAATAAAAGGATGTTTTGGCGAAAAAGTGGAGCTAATAGCACTGGGTACAAATGCCATTGCTACATCTTTAATGCTTAAAGCCAAAGCAAATCGTGGTGCTTCAGGAGCAAATGCCATTATTCAGACCGTAAAAAAAGTAGATGTCATTATAGGTCCCTTTGGAATAATTATGCCACACTCCATGATGGGAGAAGTAACACCAGCTATAGCCGAAGCAATATCATCATCTTCTGCCAAAAAAATTCTTTTGCCAATATCAAAGGAAAATGTAAGTATTGCAGGGATAATACAAATACCCCTTCCCCATCTTATAAACTCTGTTATAGAAGAGCATTTAAATAAACTTATAAATCATTAATTTGAGAGGTGAAAAATGTGCGAAGCAAATGCCTATTTAATTAAAAATAAAGAGAATGAAAAAGAGTTAATAATGGAATCTGTAGATACTATTGAACCTGAAGAAGGCGGACTTTTAATTATAAATATTTTTGGAGAACAAAAATTCATAAAAGCTAAAATACACTCACTTTCCCTTGTGGATCACAATATATATCTTATGCAGGAGTCAGCAGCCTGTTAAAAACTATTTATATATTAGAGTTAAAATAACAGTTTATTTATTTTATGAAAATAATCATCGCAAACACAGCAGGTTTTTGTATGGGAGTAAGAAGAGCTATTGAAATGGCTCTTCTATCTTCAAACAACTCCTCGGAACCCATATATACATTCGGACCTCTTATTCACAACCCTCAGGTTTTAGATCTGCTCAAAAAAAAGGGGGTTACAATATTAGACCAGGTTCCAAAAAAAGCCATGGGAACTGTCTTAATACGTGCCCATGGAGTCCCTCCCGATAAAATAGAAGCTTTAAAAAAATCAGGTCTCAAAGTTATAGATGCTACCTGTCCTCGTGTAATAAAAGTTCAGCGCATAATAGAAAAAAATGCAAAACAGGGTAAAACAGTAATTATTATAGGTGATACCGATCACCCTGAAGTTATCGGACTTCTTGGTTATGCAAAAGGGGCAGGAGTGGTTGTAAACTCCATTGATGAGTTAAAAAAACTGGAAAAATTCGATTCCTGCATAGTTGTTGCCCAGACCACACAAAGCACTCTTTTTTTTAAAAAAGTAAAATCATGGATAGAAAAAAACCATCCCCATTACAAAATTTTCAATACCATATGCGGTTCAACGGAAAAAAGACAAAATGAAATTCAGCGCATAGCAGAAATATCAGACTCCCTTATAATTGTAGGAGGGAAAAATAGTGGAAATACGCAAAGACTTGCAAAAATTGCAAAAATATCTGGTAAACCTACATATGTTATAGAAGATGCCGCAGACATAGACAATAAATCAATAAATGCAACAGGCAATCTCGGCATATCAGCCGGTGCTTCAACACCAAACTGGGTTATAAATAACGTTTACAGTAAACTTGAAATGCTGCATTATAATCAAACCAGCAGCTGGAAAAAAAAACTTTATTCTTTTTTACGATTCTCCCTTTTAACAAATACCTACCTTGCAGTGGGAGCAGGATTTTTTATATATTCATGTACACAGCTCAAAGAAAATAATCCCTGTTTTTTACAAAGTCTGGTTGCAGCTTTTTATGTAATGTCCATGCATATTTTAAACAACCTCACAGGAATAGAATCAAACCAGTATAATGACCCAAACAAAGCATCCTTTTATAAAAAACACAAACTTACTCTATCTTTTACAGCCATAACAGCAGCAGGAGCAGCTCTTTTTTTTTCATACTTAATAGGTCTGTTTACCTTTTCTCTTTTGTCTTTTATGATTGTTTCAGGTTTTTTGTACAACATTCCTATTTTACCTGAATTTATAAGCAGAAGAAAAATAAAAAAGATAAAAGATATACCCGGTTCCAAAACTTTTCTTATTTCCATTGCATGGGGAATTTTAACAGCCTTTAATGCTGAAATGTTTATACAAGAACAAATATTTTTCAACTCAATACTCGACTTTATAGTATCCTTCAGCATTGTTTTTGTAAGAACCGCTTTTTTTGCTCTTTTAGATATCCAGGGAGACAGAATCGCAGGTCAAGAGACATTTCCTCTTGTATTAGGTGAAAAAAAAACAATTACCATTTTAAAATATATACTTATATTTCAGGATTCAATCAATCGATTGTTACTGATCAAAA
>JASFBI010000462.1 GCA_030149595.1 Desulfobacterales bacterium | reverse complement strand
CAAATTGTCCCAGGCCTGCAAGTTCTTTGTCACAATCATACCCTATTGCAACAGCAGAGACATCCTCCCTGCCCAGCTCTTTTGCAAGCTCACAGGCTTTGCTTACAAGCTCTTCTGATATATCTTTTACTTTTCCTTTTTCAAACTCAACTACAACCATTATACCACTATTACTAACCATAATTAACTCCTAACCAAAAACATGGTTTTGATTTAGTTCCCTGAAAAGAGTGTTTATTCCATCATCTGTATTTGGAATCATTTTTGCACCACCAGTAGTTAAAACCACATTATCAATCTTTACAACTTTGGTAGGAGAACCTGAAAAACCACATTTTGACTCTTCTGCGTTCATTGAACTAATATCCCATTTCTCAGCGGATATATTAAAAAGAGATGTTTTTTTTGAAAAATCATCTGCTTCAAGTTTTTTATAGCTCATTATAAGTTTTACAGAAGGTGGTCTGGGTTCATTTGCATCAGATGTTACTGTAATAAGCAGGGGGAGCCTGCTTATTACAACCTCAGCACCAATATCAGTTTCTCGTTTCACTGTTATAGAATCTTTGCTTATTTTAATAGTTTGAAAAACATTGGTAATCTGATTAATATCTAACTTTTCAGCAATTTGAGGCCCAACCTGTGCTGTATCTCCATCTATTGCCTGTCTTCCACAAATAATAAGATCAAAGTTTCCATTTTTCTCAATTGCTGATTTCAAGATATACGATGTTGCTAAAGTATCAGATCCTGCAAATTTTTTATCTGAAACAAGAACTACCTTATCTACACCACGATATAAACACTCTTTTAATATATCAACAGCAGATGCAGGTCCCATGGTTATGGCTGTTATACTTCCACCTGTTATTTCTTTAATTTTTAATGCCTCTTCAAGGGCATTTAAATCTTCAGGGTTAAATATTGCAGGAAGAGCACTTCTATTAATAGTTCCATCATCTTTCATGGCATTACCAGACACATTATGGGTATCTGGTACCTGTTTAACAGTAACAACAATGTTAAACTCCATATATTTTTTCTCCTTATTGATCATAATTTTATATGAAACTCCGTCCCACAGACCGTAATAATGAGAGTTTCAATTTTCGTTGTGCCAGATAAAGAATAACCATGCTACGGCCATGCCGGTTATATGCAAGCTGTAATAAAAATTTACAGATATTTATATGCAATTCAGACGGTTTTTTGAGATATTAAATCAAGCTGTCACTCTGCTTTTTAAAATTTTAAAATCCAAAATAATCTGTTTCTGATATCAGAAGACAAATATAAAAACAAGCATATTATAAATAGTGTCTAATAAAAAAAACACTGTTTTTTATAACATACATAGCAAATTTATCTGCCACAACAAAAATTAAAGCTCTCATTATTACGATCTGTTGGGCGGAGTTTCATATAACCAGCATGCCCTGTCGGGCACAACAAAGAATGAAACAGTTGCAATTTAATGATAAAGGTCATAACTATTCAATTTTTTTTATCACCATATAAAATTCAAAAGGATAGTTATGACCAAGCCAATAGATAGCACATTTATTCAGATT
>JASFBI010000189.1 GCA_030149595.1 Desulfobacterales bacterium | reverse complement strand
AAAAAAGGCAATTGCAAGATCTCTTGTAAAGCCTAATATACGGCTTGCAAGTGTTAATGTTCCAATTAAACCTGCATTTTGAGTAATGGTTTTATTATGAGGCATAGTTTTTTTTTTCGGTTTTTTTTAGTAATGTTTGTTATTTTTGATGTATAATATGTTTTTAATATAAAAACACTTAAAATTTTAAAAAATTAACAGAATTAATATAAAATCTTGACATATATTTTTTGATAAAGTATTTAGAAATATTTTTCTATAAAAGGAGTTAAAAAAAAATGGCAAATCACAAATCAGCATTAAAGCGGATAAAACAAAGTGCAAAAAAGTATGAACGTAACAAGGTAGTCAGAACCAGTGTAAAAACTATTGTTAAACAGGTTAGAGTTACTGTGGCAGAAGGATCTGCAGAAGAATCTGCAAAATCCATGAGAACTGCAATATCTGTAATTACAAAAGCTGCTAATAAAAAAGTAATTCACAAGAATACAGCTTCAAGAAAAATTGCAAGACTTGCTAAAATGGTTAACAGTATGTAGGTTTTTACAAAATTGAGTTAAAAGCTCTGAAGATCTGGATTTTTCAAGATCAAAGGTGTCATTGCATGGCAAGTTTTTGGGTAGATACTGCCATGCAGGAGTGTATTAGAGTATCAAATAATACCTGTGTTTTTGTTTAAAATTTTAAAAATTATCTGTTATACTGCTGTGTATAAGTTCAGCAAGCCGCTTTGAAAGTATAATAACTGCACTGTTTTGGTTTTGCTCTTCCAAGCTTTTTGTTTGGTTTGTCTTAAATGCTTCCTGAGCCAAAAGAGCTTCGCGTATCCATATCAAAGTACCGTCTTTTCCGGTTATTTTTACAGATGCTGTAACAGTTACTCTTTTTTCAGAGGAGATATAGGCACCTGTATGAGCAATTGTAGTTACCTCAAAGGATGTAATTTTACCAGAAATGACAGCATCAGCACTGTTTTCATCTGTAATAGTAATATTTTTATTGCGGCCTATCTCATATATTAAATCATTGGTTAATGCTGTTGCTATAGTGTTATTTGATGTTCTGTTTTCAAAAAATTTTATATTTATTTTTTTTATACTGGCTGGGAATTTCCCGCCTCCTGAAAAATGGTAACCGCAGGAGGTAAAAGCCAAAAGAAACAGTACATAAATAATATTTTTATTTATCTGAAACATATTATTTATTCTCACAAGATGTATTAAATTGTATTTAATGCTTAACAGGCTGTTACGAAATGCTAAGTTATACAATTTTCTGTCTTAAACCTGAAGA
The DNA here is from genome assembly GCA_030149595.1 of Desulfobacterales bacterium. Classification (GTDB taxonomy): domain Bacteria; phylum Desulfobacterota; class Desulfobacteria; order Desulfobacterales; family DAOWNP01; genus DAOWNP01. The sequence continues at coordinate 3,777 of JASFBI010000189.1, read as the reverse complement.
AATTTTTGTTTAGACACTATTTAGTATCTGAAAAAGCATAGTGTCCGTCCAGATACTAAATACAAAAATTAAATTACAATATTAATTAGTTTATTTTTAATAACAATTATCTTTTTAACAGGTTTATCCTTAATAAATTTTTTAATCTGAGGGTTTTCCAGGGCAAGCTCTTTTATACTTTCTTCATCAATATCAGGAGCAGTATTCAGCCTTGCTCTCAGCTTTCCGTTTACCTGGACAACAAAAATAATGCTGTCTGCTGTTAATGCCTCTTTTTTGTAAGTTGGCCATTTTGCAAAAAGAGTGCTTTTCTTATTTCCTAAAGATTCCCATATGTCTTCGGTAATATGAGGAACAATTGGTGACAGAAGCAGAACAATTGTATTTATGGCAAATTTTAACACCTGTTTTTCAACAGTAGAAAGTTTTTTGGATGAGTCCATAAGATAGCACTGATTTACAAGTTCCATAACAGCACTTATTGCTGTATTGAAATGGTACCTCAGTTCAATGTCTTCCGAGACCTTTTTTATGGTTTCATGGGTTTTTTTATAGAGATCCCTGGCTTTACCTTTTATTTCATCGGGATTTTCGGTAAAAATTTCCACAGAGTTTATGTTACTTAACTGATTATTTGTAAGTCTCCATATTCTGTTTAAGAAACGAAAGCATCCTTCAACACCCAGATCATTCCATTCAAGACCTTTTTCAGGAGGTGCTGCAAAAAGGCAGAAGAGTCTTGTTGTATCTGCTCCGTATTTTTCAATTAAAATATTTGGATTTATTACATTTTTTTTGGATTTGGACATTTTTTCAACTTTGCCGACAGTAACTTCTCTGCCACATTTTTTACACAAGAGTTTGTTTTCAGCAGGCTCTGTTTCTTCAGGGGAGAGAAAGCCGTGTTTTTCACATGACATGATCTCTTTTCGAACCATACCCTGAGTTAAAAGGTTTTTAAATGGCTCTTTAAAAGTAACAAGACCAAGATCTTTTAATACTCTTGTAAAATATCTTGAATAAAGAAGATGTAATATGGCATGTTCTACTCCGCCTATGTATTGATCCACAGGCATCCAGTATTTTACAGCTTCAGGATCAAATATTGAAGTTGTGCAGTTTGTGCTGCAATACCTTTGAAAATACCAGGATGATTCCACAAAAGTGTCCATGGTGTCTGTGTCTCTTTTTGCATCAGTTCTTCCGCATTTAGGGCATGTTACTTTGGAAAAATATTCTAATTCAGACAGGGGTGACTTTCCATTTTCGGGAAGTTGTGCGTCTTCAGGAAGAGTTACAGGAAGGTCAGACTCTGGTATTGGAACTATACCGCAGGTTTTGCAGTGTACCATGGGAATTGGAGTTCCCCAGAATCTCTGGCGTGATATTCCCCAGTCCCTGAGTCTGAAATTGACTGTTTTTTTGCCTTTATTAATTTTTTCAAGATGTGATGCTATCTTGTCTAATGCTGTTTTATTGTTTATGCCGTTGAACTCTTTTGAGTTTATTAAAATGCCATTATCTGTGTAAGCTTTTGTCATTGTCTCTGCATTGAGCTCTTTGTCAACTGGCTTTATAACGAGAATTCTATCAAGATTATATTTTAAGGCAAAATCAAAATCTCTCTGGTCATGTGCTGGAACAGACATAACAGCACCTGTCCCATAGTTCATAAGTGCGAAGTTGGCTGTATAAACTGGTATTTTCCTGTTACTTAGGGGATTTATACACCATGCGCCTGTAAATACCCCTTCTTTTTCATAGGATTCTATAGATTTTGCTGATCTGTCTAACTTTGACATTTTTTCTATAAATGCAAATACCTCTTTTTCTTTGGGAGTGTTTTTGCAAAGCTCTGGTATAAGAGGATGTTCCGGTGCAAGGCACAAAAATGTTGCACCAAATACTGTGTCCTGGCGTGTGGTAAAAACAGGTATTTTTTTGCTGCTGTTTTCAATATTAAATTCAATTGTAGCACCAACACTTTTCCCTATCCAGTTTTTCTGCATGGCTGTTACTTTTTCAGGCCAGTTCGGAAGTTTGTCGCAGCCTGCAAGAAGGTCTTCAGCATAATCTGTTATTTTAAAAAACCACTGCCATAGTTTTTTTTGTCTTACCTGCCTGCCGCATCTCCAGCATAGACCGGATTCAACCTGTTCATTGGCAAGGGTTGTTTTGCAGGTATCACACCAGTTTAAGCTGGATTCTTTTCTGTAAACCATATCTTTTTCAAACATTTTTATAAACAGCCACTGTTCCCATTTGTAGTATTTTGGTGAGCATGTGGCGAGTTCCCGCTGCCAGTCATAGCTGAATCCTATTCTTTTAAGCTGTTTGCGCATGGAATTAATATTTTCATATGTCCATTTTGCAGGGTGGGTATTGTTTGTAATTGCGGCATTTTCAGCAGGCAGACCAAACGCATCCCAGCCCATGGGATGAAGCACGTTAAATCCTCTCATTCTTTTGTATCTTGCTATAACATCACCTATGGTATAGTTTCTTACATGGCCCATGTGGATTTTCCCGGAAGGGTACGGAAACATTTCCAAAAGATAATATTTTTTTTTGCTTTTATCCTCTTTAACATTAAAAATCTTTGACTTTTCCCATGCTTTTTGCCATTTCTCTTCTATTTTTTTGGGGGAATATTGTTCATCCATATATTTATATTTACCTCAAATATTTATGTTTCTAAACTTTTAATTATGTTTGTTGTGCTTATCCCCTCTTCAAGAGGTACAAGTACAACAGAGCCGTTATTTTCTGCTACAATATCGTGTCCTACTACAGTCTCTACAGTATAATCACCGCCTTTTACAAGGATATCTGGAATAAAGCTTTTTATTAAATTAATGGGAGTATCCTCATGAAAAATAACAACCATGTCAACACAGTATATGGCAGACAAGAGAGCTGCTCTTTCGTTTTCCGGAAGAATCGGACGGCTGCTGCCTTTTAAACGTTTTACAGACGAATCTGAATTTAGCCCAATAATAAGCTTTGTTCCGTTTTCAGCAGCAGCATGGAGCAGTTTTATATGTCCTGCATGAAGAATATCAAAGCATCCGTTTGTAAAAACAATTTTATTACCTTGGTTTTTCCAGCTGGATATAATGGTTTCAGCCTCTGCTGCAGTCATTATTTTTTTTAAGCCGATTGTTGATTTTTTTTCCAGAGCATTTGTAAGTTCGCCAATCTCTACAGGTTTTGTTCCAAGTTTTTCAACAACAATACCTGCTGCTGTATTGGCAAGTGAAGCAGCCTCTCTTGTTGAAAATCCTCTGCCGTATGCTGCTGCTAAAATACTGATTACTGTATCTCCTGCTCCAGAAACATCATATACATCTTTTGCTTCAGTTTGTATATGAAAGGGCTTTTTATTTCTAAAAAACAGGCACATGCCTCTACTGCCTAAAGTTACAAGAAGGTGATCAAGATCAAAACGTTTTATTATTTTTTCTGCATCAGGAGCCATTTTTTCCGGCAGGTTTTCCGGTGAGAGACTTACCTGGGAAAATTCCATCAGATTGGGTGTAACGCATGTTGCCCGTTTGTATCTGTCCCAGTTATTGGTTTTAGGGTCAACAAGTACAGGGACGGACATTTTTCGGCATTTTTCTATTACTATTTCCGGTATATCGGAGAGAAGAAGCCCTTTACCATAATCTGAAAGTATAACCGCATCAGCACCTGGTAAAATGTCATCAAATATTTTGATTATTTTGTTTAAAAGAAGGGTGTTTGGGGGAATTATTTTTTCTTCATCTATTCTTA
>JASFBI010000188.1 GCA_030149595.1 Desulfobacterales bacterium | reverse complement strand
TATTTTATCCCATGAATTAAAATACAATGTTGCAGAAAGGTTGTCTCCTTTTCTTATTCTGGTTACAATAGATGTAACTACTCCTGCACCACGTTTTAAATAATCACCTTTAAATAAAGAATTAACCAGAGTACTTTTTCCTGATTTTATGGTTCCCACCACAGCAACTCTTAAAATTTCTTCTGATAATTGAGAGTGAATTTGATCGCAAGTTTTTTTCCAGTTATTAAACGCTTTGCCTGCTAATTTTTCTATTGAATAATTATTGTTAATTATTAATAAAAATTTTTGACAAATATCCATAAGGCCGTTTTTAATAGAATTATAATTTTCCATGGTAAAATCCGTGTAAAACTTTTAAATAAATTTTATTTTAATGCTAGTATTTTCTTATTATCAGTCTCTCTGTTAGATCAAAATTTTAATCCTCAAAATACGAGAGTGTATTTCTGCAGTTAAAATTTTGATCTTCCTTGACTTTGACAAAAAAACAAGGATTTTCGTTTGGGTACTACTTAAACTTTATGTATAATTCATAAAGTTTTAAAACAGTAAATTAATTTTTATTAGTTTCTTACAATGTATTAATTTAATTGTCAAAATGAAATAATCTATTATGCAGAAGTGCTGTGGGTGAGGATTAAATTATGGGGTTGTGATTTTAAGGGGTTTATGCTACATGTTCTATTATATATAAATTATAACGTATAAAAAAGGTAATAAATAAATGTCTGAAAAAAATCCTGAATGTCCATTATATAACCCTTTAAATTGCAAGGAATATTATAATCCTAAATTATGTGCATTTGTTAAAAAAGATAAAATATGTTTAAAGAAAAAAAAGCCAAAGCCTCAAAAAAAGAAAACAGAATAGTTTTTTAAAAAATAAATATTACTTTTTATATGAAAGTCCGTCCAAACGATTAGAATTATTGAACTTTCATTTTTTGTTTGGCCGATAGTGAATAACTATGCTCTGGGCATGCTGGTTTATATAAGGAGACCTTTGAATAATAACAATTTATAAAATTGGTTTTTAATAAAATCAATAGATTATAATAGTGAAATTCATTTAAAAGGGAGTTGTTCAAAGGTCTCATAACAGATGTTGTAATGTTTTAAAATAAATACTATTAAGATTTATTTTTTTCAAAAACCATAGCTTTTATTTATATCAACAGGCTGTAGCTTTTTTAAACGGTGTAGATGTATATACGGGAAAATGTAAAGAGGCGGGCATAGACCTCTGGTGTCCGTCTTTTTTTTTATACTATGCATTTCCCGCGTTAGAAGAAATTAAAAGGGGGTTAATACCTATTTTCTCCATGGCAGTATCCCATCTTTTTTTTACAGGTTCTTTAAATATAAGATCATTATAAACTTCTGTGTTAAGCCATGTATTGGTCATTATTTCATGGTCAAGCTGTCCTTCTTCCCAGCCTGCATATCCTAAAATTATAATATAAGGTACCGGAAATATGTTTTGTGCGATATCTATAAGTATTTGTTTTGAGGTGCTCATGGCAAGATCCGGTGTTATCATAAACTGGTTTGTACTGATTTTGTTGTCTGTACAAATTGTTTCATGCAGAATAAATACATCACCTGGATTAACAGGGCCTCCTGAAAAAACAGGTATGGAACCTGTTGTCTTATTGTAAGGAATATTTAAGGTGCTAAAAATACTGGCAGCTTTTACTTGGTTATATGTTTTATTGATGGTAAACCCAAAAGCACCGGTTTTGGTATGTTCACAAATACAAGTAACTGTTTTTGAAAAAACTGAATCTAAAAGTTGAGGCATAGCAACTATAAATTGAGCTTTTAAACTGTTTTCATACTGTTTTTCCATATTTATTTATCCTGAAAAATTAAGAAATATTTTTTCTTCCGTAATCATCTTCATAACGTACGATATCATCTTTTTCTAAAAAAGAGCCTGTCTGAATTTCAATTATTTCAAGGGGTACTGTCCCTGGATTTTCAAGCCGGTGTTTTACTCCCATGGGGATATATGTAGACTGATCTTCTTTGAGTAAAAATTTATCTTCATTTTTAGTTACATCTGCTGTACCCTTTACTACAACCCAGTGTTCAGCCCTGTGAAAATGAACTTGCAGCGATAATTTTGCTCCTGGTTTTACAGTGAGTTTATGGGTTTTAAATTTTTTAGAAGAAGCAATGCATTCTACTGTTCCCCATGGTCTGTAATCAGTTGTATGGGAAAAAGATTCCTGCCTGTTTTTTTCTTTTAGCTTGTTAACAAGTTTTTTGACTTCCTGTACTTTATTTCTTGGGGAAATTAATACTGCATCACTTGTTTCAACAACAATATGATTTGAAAGACCAACTGCGGCAATAAGTTTTGATGTGGCATGTAGATAGGAACTGCCTACATCGCTTGTAAGGACATCTCCTATGAGAACATTGTTGTTTGTATCTTTTTTGCCGACCTGCCATAATGCTTCCCATGAACCAAGATCATTCCATCCAGCTGAAAATGGAATCATAACCCCTTTATCTGTTTTTTCCATTATGGCATAGTCAATGGAATCGGTGATGCATTTGGAGAATGATCTATTTTCAAGTCTGAAAAAACCAAGATCTTTTACGCCGTTGTCTACGGATTTTTTACAGAGTCCATGAATTTCAGGTGCGTATTTTTTCATTTCATTTAAAAGAGAAGATACTTTAAACATAAACATTCCGCTGTTCCAGCAATAATTTCTGGATTTTACATAGGCGGTTGCTGATTCTAAATCAGGTTTTTCCACAAACTTTTCAATATGGTATGCATCAAGTTGATTGTTTGAATTATTATTTTCTATTTTTGCACCTTTTTTAATATATCCATATCCTGTTTCAGGAGTATCAGGAATAATTCCAAATGTAATGAGGCTTCCTGATTCAGCATAAAACATGCCGGTTGTTATAGCAGTTATAAAAGCATCTGTATCGTTGATATGATGATCAGCAGGAAGAACGAGAAGTACAGGGTCATCAACGTATAAATCTGCATAAAGAGCTGCAGTACAAAGAGCAGGTGCAGTATTTCTTCCCACAGGTTCTAAAATAATTGACATGGGATTTATATTTATTTTTTCAAGTTGTTCTGCCACCATAAATCTATGATTTTCATTACAAATAACTATTGGGTCACCTGTATTTTCACAACCTGACAGGCGCAGGATGGTATTTTGCAGCATTGAGTTTTTGTTTATAAGGTTCATTAGTTGTTTTGGAAATAAGGTTCTGGATAATGGCCATAGTCTTGTGCCTGAGCCTCCAGCTAAAATAACAGGAATAATCATTTATAATCTCATTATTTATTTAAAAATTTAATAAAATGGTAAAAGCCAGTGTGTGAAAAAATTTCAAAAACAGATGATGATTCTTCTAAGTAGTGCGTGAACGAAAAATCATGGCTTTTGTTCAGGCACTAAGTATTTTGTTTTTAAAGCTTTGCATACTTTTAAGTCAGATGGAAAAGCCATGTTGTCCGGAAGTTTATCCAAAGGGAAAAAAACTGCTCTGTCCGCATCTGATCCAGCAAGTAAATTTCCTCCAATACGTTTACCTAAAAACCAGATACCCACTGTCTGATTTTTTAAATCATGGAAATTTGAAAGAACATCAAAAATACCGGTAATTTCAATATCAAGTCCTGTTTCTTCTTTTATTTCTCGTACAGCAGCGCACCTTACATCTTCATTGTACTCTAAATATCCACAGGGTATACACCACCTTCCGCTATATGTCCCTGTTCTTCTTACTAAAAGTATTTTTTTGTATTCAATAAGAATTACAGCAACACCTGGTGCTGGATTTTTATAAAATGTTTTCCTGCAAATTTTGCAGTATTGGTTCTTACTTAAGCTTGCAATCTGGGTATTAATAAGATTGCCGCATAAAGGGCAGAATTTAAAATTCATGATATTTGTAATTTAAAAATATAATTTATATGATTGTATATAACATACATGGCAGATTTATCTGCCAGAACGAAAATTGAAACTCTCATGATTAAGGTCTATTGGACAGAGTTTCATATAAAATTTGTACATTTTCTATCTTTAATGCCAATAAAAAAACAGGTAGAATGAATTAATATATAAAATATATTTTTTGTCAAATTTTAAGTGACAGAATTAACAGAAAAGAATAATAAATAGTACAGTTTTATAATTTAAGAAGGCAGGTTTTGGGTGTTTTTTATGATTTCAAAATGATTTTCATAAATAGACTTATATTCAGATGAGAAAAGCGCAAAAATGATTTGATGAATAAAGCTGTTTTTTTTAATAAAAGAGATGCTTGTGTTTAAAGCGATTTTGCAGGCTTCGTCAATGGGGTATCCGTAAACTCCGCAGCTTATAGCTGGAAAGGCAATGGTTTCTATACTGTACTCTTTTGCAAGTATAAAGCAGTTGTTGTAACAGAGAGTTAGTAGCTGTCTGTTATTATTTTTTTTATTATAAACAGGTCCAACTGTGTGAATAACATAAGGTGCAAAGAGATTATATCCTTTGGTTATTCTGGCAGATCCAGTAGGACATCCTCCTGTTTTTTTACAAGCCTGTAAAAGTTTTGGTCCTGCTGCCTTGTGTATAGCACCATCTACACCTCCGCCACCTAATAGAGAGTTGTTTGCAGCATTTACGACAGCATCAACTTTAAGGCTTGTAATATCTCTGTGAATTATTTTTATTTTTTCGAAAATATTATTCAAATGTGTTTTCCTACTAAAAAATATAATAATGATTTATATAAAAGTCCGTGCAGTTATCGTAAATTTCTTATACACCAGGCATCTTTTCTGTTAATTGTGTTATCATAATTACAATCGGCAAAACATTTATAAGTACCATTGTTGTAGTAGGTTCTTATTATGGTTATATCAGCTCTTGAAAATATACCGTCTGCATTTGCATCTCCACGTATGGCAATTAAAGCAGGGAGAAATGTTATTCCATCTATTTTATCATCTAATACAGATCCGTTTATATCAACAAAATTTTTATAACCTTCTGTATTGTTTAAGGAGGTAGTTATAGAAGGAGTATTTTCAGAAGCTC
>JASFBI010000187.1 GCA_030149595.1 Desulfobacterales bacterium | reverse complement strand
ATTACGGTCTGTTGGACGGAGTTTCATATAAAATATTATTACTATTTTTTTATCTCTTCTTTTAACATGCAGCAGGCTATTTTGTATGCTGGTCTTCCATCATCATCATAGGAGATATTACCAGGCTGGATAAGCCGATTCATTACACACCCTTCGGGAATATTTAACTTAAAAAAATCTGTTTCATTAAGCTTTGGGGTTTTAGTAAGACAATCTTGATCAAAAACCTGTCCATGAACAGGAAAATCTTCACACAAAGGACATCTGTAAACCCTGCCATTGGGAAAGACAAAATAGTTTTCTGCAACATTCCCTGCACACTCAAAAACCTCATCAGGTTTTAAAAAAACCTTGGGATAAGTCACTGTTATCCCAAGATCAGCTATTTTATTTGCTACAGAAGGCACAATACTTTGCCACTTTTCAACACTAATCTGTAATCTAGAACTATTAGTATCGGCTGATTTACCCCTTATACCTATTATCTGTATAAAAAACCGGTCTATCTTAAGTCTTTTTAAAAGAGAGACCATTAAATGAAATTCATCTATATTTTCACTGTTTACTGTATAAATAAGACTGGTTTGAAATCCCAGAGAAACAGCTTTCTCTATCCCTGTTATACAAGTATCATAGCTCCCTGCACCTCGGATTTTATCATTTATTTCTTTTGTAGCTCCATCTAAGCTGAAACTTAAAAAGTCTAAATCTTCATTTGTTATTTTACTTAAAATATCATTAAAAAGATAGCCATTGGTATCTACAGTAATTGAGCTGTATCCCATCTCTTTCGCTTTCTTAATTGCAACGGGCAGATCTTTGTGTAATGTTGGCTCTCCTCCTAAAAATATTACATTTGTTTTTTTTCTTTTATCGTAAAAAGCAGTAAGCCATGACAATATTGTTTCAATGGGAAGAGTATTTTTACCGTGCTGTTTCGGATTGATATAACAATGCATGCATTTTAAATTACATTTGGTAAGGATGTGAAAAAAAACATTTATGGAGTTTTTAGAAAAGGAAACTGTTTTTTTCATAAATAATCAGTATATGCCTCCAAGAAACTCAAAGCATTTGCACACAAAAAAATTCTAAATAGTACCCGACAGGTTGTTACGAAAGCTATCTCTTTCATAAAAAACTTATTTTTCTATAACCTTGGTAATAATTTTCATTTTATCTGAAGTCAATTTTTCAATTTCCTGTTTTGTCCTTATTAGATCCTCATTTGCCAAACGAAGACGCGTTGCCAGATATTCGGCAAAAATCCGGTAAAGCAGAAGTAAAAAATCAAGTTTCTCATCCCTTTTGCCAGAGGATAAATCATTTTTTTGTTTGGATGTATCAACAGCAAGACAAACTGTTTTGTTTTCTGCATAAACCGAAGCAGAACGGCTTCCGCTGTCAATTATTCTCATTTCACCAAAAATTTCACCCACAGTATTTATGGTTCCTAACTCAACACCCTCTTTTTTTATGCGTATTTTACCTGAAATAAGAAAATAGAGCCATGGATCAAGATCACCCTCTTTTATTATAACTTCACCCTTTTCATACTCTCTTATCTTGCTAAGTTTAAGAAGCCTGCCCAGATTCCTGGTTTCAAAATGCTGCAGAGCAGGAATTTTCATAAGTCTCTGGATGTTTTGAATATTATCCTTCAAGTACTTTGACTCAATCACAATGCCTCCTTTCAAGGCAATCTTTGGATATACTTTCATCAAAATTTACAGGATAGCATCCGTCAAAACAGGCTTTACAAAAATTTTCTTCCGGATTTTCCACTCCTGTTGATTCAAGAAGTCCTTCAATACTTAAATAATGCAATGAATCCAATCCAAGATACACTTCTAATTCTTTAACAGATTTCTTTGCTGCAATCAACTCCCCTTTTGTTGAAAAATCTATCCCATAATGACATGGATATCTATGAGCCGGCCCGCTTACTCTAAGATGAACTTTATTAACTCCAAGCTCTTTTAATGCCTTTACCCTTGTTTTTATTGTTGTTCCCCTGATGATTGAATCTTCAATAATAATAATATCCTTGCCTTCCAAAATCTCTTTTACAGGGTTAAGCTTAATTCTTACTCCAAAGTCACGCATACTCTGAGTTGGCTGAATAAATGTCCGTCCCACATAATGATTTCTTATCATAGCCATTTCAAAAGGGATTTTTGCCTCTTCAGAATAACCGATAGCTGCATAATTTCCTGAATCAGGAAATGGCATTACCAGATCTGCTTCAACAGGAGCTTCAATAGCTAACCGTTTTCCATGCTCTTTTCTGGTCTGATAAACATTTTTCCCAAAAAATGTGCTGTCTGGTCTGGCAAAATAGATATATTCAAATATACAAAAAGTTCTTTTACACTCCTGTTTGGATTTTATGCTTCTTACTCCATCTTCACTGATTATTACAATCTCTCCTGGATCAAGTTCCCTGACAAATTCTGCCTGCACAAGATCCAGCGCACAAGTTTCAGAAGCAAGAATATAGTGTTTTCCCAGTTTACCGAGACAAAGAGGCCTGAAGCCATTTGGATCTTTTATACCAACAACTTCACCTCTGCTGGTTAAAAGAGCAAATGAATAAGCTCCCCTAAGCATAGATACCGCTTTTACAAGACCCTCTTCAAACCCGTACTTCAGATTAGCTATAAGAAGATGAAGAAAGATCTCACTATCCATGGTAGTTTGAAATATAGAGCCTTTTTCTTCCAGACTGTTTTTTAATTTATGTGCATTTACAAGATTACCGTTATGGGCAATACCATAAGCTTTTCCCCTGTAATGCACCACAAACGGCTGCGCATTGACTATATTTGAGTTGCCTGTAGTTGAATACCTTACATGACCAACAGCACTACCTCCACCTATTTTTTCCAAATCATTCATCTGAAAAACATCATGCACAAGCCCCATCCCCTTGTGAGAGACAATAGTGTTATTACGAGCTATAGATATACCTGCACTTTCCTGTCCACGATGCTGAAGGGCATATATACCGAAATAAGTCAGTTTTGCAGCTTCAGGATGTTCATAAATTGCAAAAATCCCGCATGCTTCCCTTGGTTTTTCTTCAATATAATTCATTTTTATTTATGATACTCCTGAATTGGCACAACTGAAAATGCATTTTTCTTTAAAGCCATTATTCCCTTTAACATAACCCTGCCACCAGCAATGGTTGTAGCATATGGAATAGAAAATTTCAATGCTGCACGTCTTATTTTGTATCCGTCACGCATTGTTTCATCTGCTACCCCTGTATTTACAATTATCTTTATATCGCTGTTTTTTATAGCATCAACCACATGGGGACGCCCCACAGAAACCTTGTTAACCATCCTGTTTGGTATATTATGTTTTTTTAAAAACTCATGTGTTCCTCTGGTTGTCATAATAGAAAAGCCTAAGTCTATATAAGATCTGGCAATATCAACAACAGACTCTTTGTCAGAGTCCTTGACACTTATAAACACTGTACCACAAACAGGCAAATCCTGCCCTGCCCCTATCATAGCCTTTGCCATGGCAGAACCAAAATCTTTATCTACCCCCATAACTTCACCTGTTGATTTCATCTCAGGCCCTAAAAGGGTGTCAACTCCGGGGAATTTATTAAAAGGTAAAACAGCCTCTTTAACCGAATAATGGGACGGTATTACCTCTTTATCAAAACCCAGCATTTCAAGTGTTTCTCCCAGCATAACCCTTGTTGCTATTTTGGCCAGAGGAACTCCAATAGCTTTACTTACAAAAGGTACAGTTCTTGATGCCCGTGGATTAACCTCCAGAACAAAAAGCCTGCCATCTTTTACCGCATACTGAACATTCATTAAACCAATTACTTTTAACTCCAGAGCCATTGCTTTAGTCGCATCTGATATCTTCTTAAGTATTGAGTCTTTAATATTTACCGGAGGAAGAATACAGGCCGAATCACCAGAATGAACACCAGCTGCCTCAACATGCTCCATTATTCCGGCAATAACTGTTTTTGTTCCATCTGAGATCGCATCAACATCAAGCTCTACTGCTTCTTCCAGAAACTTATCTATAAGAACAGGATGGCCAAAAGATTCATCAAAAGCAATTTTTGCAAAATTTCTAAGATCTTTTTCATTAGACACAATCTTCATTGCTCTGCCGCCAAGCACATAAGAAGGACGAACTATTACAGGATAACCAATAAAAGATGCAACATCCACAGCAAAATCAACAGTCTGTGCTGTACCATTTGCAGGTTGAACAAGGCCAAGTTTATTGAGCATCCTTTTAAAAAGCTCACGATCTTCTGCCATATCAATGCTTTCTGACTGGGTTCCTAAAATAGGAACGCCTGCTGCTGTAAGAGAAGCCGCCAGATTAAGAGGGGTTTGACCTCCAAACTGAACAATCACACCCATGGGTTTTTCCATATCAATTATATTTAACACATCCTCTTTAGTTAAAGGCTCAAAATATAATTTATCCGATGTATCATAATCTGTACTTACCGTTTCAGGATTACTGTTTACCATTATACTCTCTATTCCAGCATCTTTAAGTGCAAAAGACGCATGCACACAACAGTAATCAAACTCTATTCCCTGACCTATACGGTTTGGACCTCCACCAAGTATCATTACCTTTTTTTTATCTGATACCCTGGCCTCGTTTTCAATTTCATATGTGGAATAATAGTATGGAGTAGCAGCCTCAAACTCTGCAGCACATGTATCAACCAGCTTATAGACAGGACAAACTCCAAGATCAACTCTATGTGATCTGATGCGATCTTCAGAAGAATCTGTTAAATACGCAAGCTGATAATCAGAAAAACCATAGCTCTTGGCTTTTTGCATAAGCTCTTTGCCCAAAGGTTTTTGGGCACTCTTTATAATCTCTTTTTCAAAAAGTATAATACTTTGCAGCTGATATAAAAACCAGGGATCTATTTTTGTAAATTCATATATTTCTTCAATACCCATCCCTTTTAAAAAAGCTGTCCGCAGATAAAATATCCTTTTAGAATTAGGTGTTGCAAGCTTCTGCTCAATTTCAGACAAAGGAATATCTAAAGGAAAATCTTTTTTGTCTGCTCCAAATCCCAAT
>JASFBI010000186.1 GCA_030149595.1 Desulfobacterales bacterium | reverse complement strand
TTAATCTGATTTTTTACGGCTATAGAAGGTATGATAATTTTTTTTGATATGGTTAAGAAAATTTTTTCAAACAAAAATGGGAAAATGCATGTGATAGGATATATTTTAAAAACATGCCTCCCCATAAGATGATGAATAATATTAATAACTGGCCTTTTTGTATACCAATCGGCAAAACAGGGTGCAAAAAAAGAACAGTCGTTTACGACAATATCACTGCTAAATTTTTTTAATAAAAAAAGTATTATAAAAGTAAAACTAATACGACTTAAAATATATGGTTTTTTGATACCGGCTCTAATATATCTGACATTGTTTATTATCTCGTTTTGAGCTCCTGGATAATTTCCGGTAATAACTGTAATGTCATTTTTATCTGCTATTATCTCATTAATTGTTGAAGCCCGTACTGCACCACCGCCGCCGCACCATGGATTTTTTATATCATCATATATTATATGTAGAATTTTCATTTATCAGGTCTTTTATTATTATTAATTAACAGTGGTAGATCAAATTTTAAAAAGACAGTTTTTGTCCAACAGGCTGTTACAGGACACAGGTTTATCAAATTTCTGCCTTGAACCTGAAGAAAATTTTATTCTGTAACAGCCTGCAGCAGAGATACTATTTATGCAGCTGTATTGTTTTAACAAGGCTCTTAAGGGATCGTAATGCCCGTTTTATCTCATCAATATCTTTCATGTTCATCAGTGTCTGAAATATAAATTTTGGTCTAAAGTAAAATTTTTTATATGCTTTTGCCAGGATATGTTTCAGATCTTCCCTTTCCATATCTAAAGTTTTGACAACAGGGCCGTATGTCATGTCAAACTCTTTGAAACTTTTTGCCAGTAAAATATTATTGGATATGGCATGTTCGTAAAGAGATGTTCCAGGATAGCACATATTTATGGAAAACTGTACCTGATCTGGTGAGAGTTTTATTGCAAATTTTATTGTCTCTTCAACTGTTTTTTTTGTATCATAGGGAAAACCGAACATAAATCCGCCCAATACCTGGATTTTGTGTTTTTTTATCAGTTTTACTCCGTTTTCAATCTGCTTAAGTGTCAATCCTTTTCTGATTTTATCCAAAACCTCCTGGGATCCGCTTTCAACTCCTACCCTTATCATTTTACATCCGGAAAGTTTCATTTCATACAGCATTTCATCGTCTAATGTATCTACACGGCCATTGCATGTCCAGATTATATTAATTTTATCTTTCCTTAGTCTTTTACAAAATTCAATTACTCTTTTTTTATTTGTCGTAAAAGTCCCGTCATCAATATTTAACTCTTTTACTTTATAAAGTTTGATAAGTTCTTTGATTTCAGAAATAACATTATCAATACTTCTAAATCTTTGTTTATGTCCGTACATACTTTGGGGCCAAAGACAAAAAGAACAGTGATAAGGGCATCCCCTTGATGTCATGAAATTCATAAAAGGTTTTCGTGAATACCAGGCTTCAAGGTACCATTCCCATGAAATAGTTTTCCTGTCTGGAAATGGTACTTTGTCTAAATCTACAAAAAAATCTCCATCGCCATTATCAATTATTTTACCATTATCTCTATAGGTTATCCCATTAACATCTTTTAAATTATCTATATTTGAAACAACCTGTGCTATTTTTGTATCAAATTCATGGCGTATAACTATGTCTATTGCCATGCACTCTTTTAATACATCTTTATGAAAATAGGTTGCATGGGGGCCGCCTACAATTATTTTTGCACTGGTTCCTTTTTTTATTTGAGACAGGCTAATATAATCAGCCTCAATAGAAGGCGTAGTTGTCTCCATAAAAATTATATCAGGGTCAAGTGATTTTACCCTGGCCGTGGTTTGAGCTATATCCATGTCAGAAATTACAGAATCGATATATGATACTTTGCAGCCTGCCTGTTTTAGCTGTGCTGAGCTGTAAGCCAAAAATATGGGAAACTGCAAAAATTTATCGCTTCTGTGCTTTATAATTCTGTTTTGAGATCTTGTACCATAACCTTTTCCCGGCCATGGCGGATTTATTATCAGTACATGCATAGTATAAACTCTCTTTATTTAAATTTTATATTGTTCTTGGCATAAAAAAACCCTGTGGTTTGTGTAAAAAAGCTTATAACAATAAGGCTTAATATCAAGGGAAGTTTTATGTTTTTTATATAACGCTGTATAATATTTTTTGTAGACCATAATCTCAATAGTAAAAAGTCACTCTTATTTTCTATTTTTTTTGAAAAAATATAGCTGCTTATGCCTCTTTTAAACTGCCATTTAATAAATCCATAAAACTTGTTTCGTGATTCGTGATAAATTATAACAGAGGGGATATACCTGATTTTAAAATTGTGCATTTGCAGTTTATGGGCAAAAAGTGAGTCTTCGCCGCCAGGGAAGGGGAATGTTTCATCAAATCCGCCGACAGTATCAAAAACTTCTTTTTTAACTGCACAATTTGCAGTACTTAAACTGTTTGTATATCCATATTTATCCACTTTCCATATTTTATCAAATCCTATGGCTCCTCCTGCCGGAAAACCAAGGGCTGAAATAGAATCTCCCAAATAGTTGGATGCAGAAAGAATAACTTTTCCCATTAGAGAGTCAGTTTTGTTTTTTTCAAAATATTTACTTATATTGTATAACCAGTTAACATCGACTTTACAATCACTGTCTGTAAATACTAATATTTCACCGGAAGCATTTTGTACACCTGCATTTCTGCAGCATGCAGGGCCACTGTTTTTTGTCATGCATATAAGTTTGCATGGAAATTGTTTGACAATATCTATGGTATTATCTGTTGAGCAGTCATCAACAACTATTACTTCAAAATTTTTATTCTGCATCATATATATTGACTGCAGAAGTGTTTTTATTGTCAGATTTGCATTATATGCTGGAATAATTATTGAAAATAACATAAAAAAGCTCTACCCCCTAAGCCATTTGTTTGCTTCCATGTCAAACCACATGGCAAAAAGTATAAACTGACTTGCACTCATAAATGAAAACAGGGCGGCAAGTGCATTTATTGGTGGAATATAGCCTATGGAAATCCAGATATAAATGAGTCTGACAGATAAGAAAACTGATGTTATTGAAAAAAACATACCTAATATATAGAAAAAAACCAGGGGATGAAAGTCACGGATTATATACTTTTCTTTAATTCTCCAGAAAAACATTTTAATAAGCAGCCAGCTTAATGTGAAAATAACTTTTTTGATTTTCATTCCTGATTTTTCACCTATGTTATAAAGTGACTCTATGGGAATATCAGCTACTCTGAAGTTGTAAACATTTAGTCTTATTAAAAGATCATTGGGCTGGCCATAGCGTTTGTACATTTTATTCCAGTTTATGGTGTTTAGGGCCTTTTTATTTATAGCTGTATAACCTGATTGAAAATCTGCCACATGCCAGTATCCGGATGCTATTTTTGTTAAAAGAGAGAGAAATGCATTGCCAAAATACCTTAGCTTTGGCATTTTTTTGTATGCATCACCTGTAAAGAGCCTGTTTCCTTTGGAGTAATCTGCCAGGTTGTCTGCTACAGGATCAAGAAGGGAGGGTAGATTTTTAATACTCATCTGGCCATCACCGTCCATTCGGACAGCTATATCAAAATCATTTTTTTTTGCCCACATATAACCGCTGATAAGAGAGCCTCCACAGCCCTGATTCTTTTGATGCTCTATCAGTACAATTTTTTTGTTTCCAATTGCTATATATTTTTTTACAATTTGCTTTGTATTGTCTGTGCTGGCATCATCAATAATTACGATTTTATCAATATAGTCAGGCATATTGTCAATTACTGTGCTAATTTGAGTCTCTTCATTGTAAGCCGGAACCACAACACAAACAGATTTGTTTTTATACATAAAAATTTTATTATCCGAGAGTTAAGGGGAAACAAGATTAAAATTACTTTCATAAAACAGGTATATAACATACATGTCAGATTTATCTGCCACAACGAAAATTGAAAGTTCAATGGCTATAGTCGCTTGTACGGACTTTCACATAAAAATAGTGAAAAAAGTTTTGTCTTTGTTTCCTATGGTTTATTTTGATACACAAACTCGTTTTATTTCGTTAATATCTGTAGATCCATTAAAAACTTTCAAAATACCGTCTTGTACAAGATTTGTCATACCTGTTTTAACTGCTTCTTTAATGAGCTCTTCTGTTGGGGCTTCTTTTTTTATCAATTTTTTTATAGCTTTTGTTCCTTCCATAAGTTCATGAATGCCGATTCGGCCTGAATATCCACTATTTGAACAACTATCACATCCTGTTGGTTTGTATAAGATAAGATCTTCAGAATAACTTATATCTGTTTTTTTAAAATATTCCCTGCCGTAATAGTTTTCTATATCATCAAACTCTTCTCTTGTCGGGTTATATTTTTCTCTACATTCAGAGCATAATTTTCTTACTAACCTTTGGGCAAGTACTCCTAAGAATGCATCTGAAAAATTTAGAGGGTTCAATCCCATATCAAGCAGTCTTGTTATTGTTTCAGGGGCACTGTTTGTGTGAAGGGTTGAAAGAACCAGATGACCTGTAAGGGATGCTTCAATTCCTATTGATGCTGTTTCTAAATCTCTCATTTCACCTATCATTATTACATCAGGATCAGCTCGCAAAAAGGCCCGCATTATTTTTGAGAAATCAAGACCTATCTTTGGTTTTGCTTCAACCTGTCTTAATCCAAGCTGGGTTATCTCTATGGGATCTTCTGCTGTCCATATTTTTATTTGCGGCTTGTTTATGTATGACAGGGCAGCATGAAGGGATGTGGTTTTTCCAGATCCTGTAGGTCCTACTACTAAAAACAGACCATATGGTTGAACTACAATTTTTTCTAAAACAAGAAAATTTCTTTCTGTCATGCCCATGTCTTTTAATTGGAGGGAGTGTGAATCAGCCAGAATTCTCAAAACAGCATCTTCAAATCCACCTGGTGTAGGAAGAGTTGCTATGCTTAATTCAAAAGGGGGCAGGACTTTTCTGTTAAATTTTATTTTTCCATCATGGGGAAGGCGTTTTTCGGCTATATCGAAATTTGCCATTATTTTTACTCTTGA
>JASFBI010000185.1 GCA_030149595.1 Desulfobacterales bacterium | reverse complement strand
ATATTGTGCAGCTGACTTTATTATTAATAAAAGAACAATTCCATATTTTTTGATTTTAGTTAAAAAAATATTAAAAAAAAATGAAAAAACAGGACTTATGCTTTTCAGGAAAATATTTCAGGCTGTAAAAAGAGAGGCAATCGCCCATGAACTCTCTGGTACACAAAAAGCAGGTACAAAAGGGGAAAAATAGTGCGTATTGCAATTATTTCAACTGTATATAAGGCAACTCCACCTAAGGGATACGGCGGAATTGAGCGTGTCGTACATACTTTTGTTGAACAACTAATAAAAGAAGGTCATGATGTAACACTTTTTGGTACATCAGGCAGTTACTGCAAAGGGAAAACCATTGTTATAGACCAGTATGATTCAGTTAATGCTCCGGCTGGTATTCACAGTAAATCCGATAAAATATCCGAAGAACCGCTATATGAAGCAGTAAAAAAACATCTTAGAGATAATCCTGTTGACATAATCCACGACTGGTCATTTGATAACGCATTTGTAATGCGTCACCCAAAAGAGTTTCCCTTTGTTATTTCCACATGTATACCTCCTTTCAAAGGGTATAAACGTCCAAATCTTGTTGCATGCAGTGATGCCCATGCAAAGTTATGTGGAGCAAATACACAATTTGTACACTATGGATTAGATCTAAATAACTGGCCGTATCAATATGAGAAAAAAGAACATTTTATTCATATATCAAAAATTGTAAAATATAAAGGCCAGCACTTAGCTGCACTGGCAGCCAGAAAAGCAAAAGTGCCCCTTTTACTTGCCGGTAATATTGAAGATATCCCATACTACTATTTTTTTCTGAAACCCCTTTTACTCATCTGCCCCACAGTAAGCACCATAGGTGAAATAGACGGGACAGAGAACTACCTGCCTTATGCCAGAGCACTTGTTCAGACTCCAAAATGGTTTGATGCCTTTCCCCTTGTAATACTTGAAGCCTTTGCATCGGGAACTCCTGTTATAGCTTTGGATCAGGGAGGTGTAAAGGAACAGGTCAAAAATGGAGTTAATGGATTTTTATGTAAGAGTGTTGCTGACATCTCAAAGGGCATGAAAAATATTCATAAAATCAGTCCAGAAACATGCAGGAAATATGCTGAAGAAAATTTTTCTGTAAAACGGATGGTTAAAGATTATGTTCTGCTTTATGAAAAAGCTATTAATGGAGATACATGGTAATGAATAAATTTTTTTTTGCCAGAATAGTTAGAAGAGTTTTTTTAAAATATGCTTCATTCTGGAGGCAGTTTGGTATAGAAATAGTTCCTGATCATTTTTATTCACCTGTGCCGGACATAACCACTCTTCCAGATATTTTTTTTACAAAAGAGTCTCAGTGTCTTGGTTTGGACTGGAACAGAGATGTGCAGAAAATCCATTTGCTTGACATATTTAAACTATATGTTGATGAAATCCCTGAAGATTTTAATCGCAGGATGTTATCATCTGTTGATGCTGCTGTTTACTATTCCATGATCAGGCATTATATACCAAAAAAAATAATTGAGATAGGGTGTGGTGAATCAACAAGAGTTGCTGCTTCTGCATGTTTGAAAAACAACACCTCTCCACCGTGTATATTAACAGCAATTGAGCCTTATCCATCAAAGGATATTAAAAAAGGTTTTTGCGGTCTGACAAAATTAATTCCCAAAAAAGTTCAGGATATCTCTGCCGATGAGTTTAATGAATGTGACATGCTCTTTATTGACTCTTCCCATGTTGTTAAATATGGAAGTGATGTTGTCCACGAATTTATGGAAATACTGCCAAAACTCAAAGCAGGAACAATTATCCATTTCCATGACATATTTCTGCCAAAAGAGTATATAAAAGAGTTTGCTGACCAGCGCCTCTTTTTTAGCGAACAATACATGCTCTTTGCTTTTCTTGCATATAATAAAAATTTTCAAATTTTATGGGGTTCTGTATATATGGATTTACACCATAAAAAGCTGATGGGAAATATTTTCAAAAAACACTACCTTCATAAGTATCCTCTATCAAGCTTCTGGATACAAAAAGTTTTATAGGATATAAAAAATATGCCTGAAAACCAGACAGGGAAAGACTGGGAAAGTTCTTTTTCCATTTATCAGGAATATGACTTTGTTAGAATTATAGCAGCACATCATAATCTTAATATAATAAATAGTAATGGTTTGATTTTTCTACTGAAAAAGATGCCCCTTTTGGGATACATGGGAGGAGTCTTAGGCGGGCCTGAAAGATATGGGGATTTTGAAAAATGGTGGAAAGCTGTCAGCAGTATTAATTTTTCACACCTGCTTGTACATACAAACAAAGAAATACCAGGATTTAAACAATATTGTGTCTCCCCTGATGATAACTACAGCTTTGTAGTTAATATAAATTTAAAAGAAGAAGATCTGTTAAAAAGTTTTCAAAAACGAAAACAGAGAACAATAAAAAAATCCATAAAAAAAGAGACTCTTGTTCAAACAGTTAAAAATGAAAGTGAATTAATATCATTTTATAATATTATAAAATCCACCTCTCAAAATGGGAATCTCTTTTACTTACCACATTACTCCCTTGTAAAATCCATCTGGAACTCAAAATTTGGTAAAGTTTTTATAGCTTCATATAAAGATACAATTATTGGCGGAATTTTTTACTGGGTTTATAAGAAAACCATGTTTGCATGGATAGCGGGTGTAAACAAAGAATTTAAACACTTAAACATCTCTGATGTCCTTCATTTTTATGCAATGAAATGGGGATATAAAAACAATTTTTATTATTATGATATGGGTGATCAAAGTCTGTCCAAAAATCCAAATCTAACAAGCTATAAAACCAGATTTAATCCAGTGCTTATAAAGGCATTTACATACAATATCCCCAAATCAAAATATAAATTTTTTTTAAGCAGCAATATAAAGGCTTTTATTAACAGGGTTAATAAAAAAAACAGTTAAAAGCAAGGGATGTGAAGGTTATATATAAGTTTTGAATAATAATACAAAAAACAGCAAATATTTTATTAATCTCGTTTTCCAGGCATCTGGCCGCCTGTTTTCCATAGGAGCTAACTTTTTAATTTTTATTCTGGCTGCAAAAACACTGGGTACAGATCTTTTCGGGAAATTTTCATATATAATAACCTTTTTAGGTTTGTCTGCTGCTATTTCAGAATTTGGAACCACATCCATATTCTCAAAGGATATTTCCCAGATAAAAGAGTCTGCTGATGTTTACTGGTTTAATTTTTTAATTTTGCGGATATCGTTATGTCTTATTGTTATGATTATTTCTGCTGTTTTATTTTATTTTTTTAAAAAAGACCTGTTTATTTATGCAGCAATGGGAATAATCGCCCTGCCTTTTATCACATCACGTTTTTTTGAACCTCTATATCAGGTTTATGGATATCCCTGGTATTCAACTCTGTCATCTGTAACCTACGGCAGTTTTTATCTTTTTTTCATACTGCTTACCATACTGCTGAACAACAATTTACTGTTCTACATCTCCTCATATGCTGCAGCCAATTTTATATATGCTGTATTTGCTTTTTTTCTTTCCTTAAAACTACTTTATCCAAAATCTGAATTTAACTGGCAGATAATAAAAAATATTCTAAAACTGTCATGGCCCATAGGTATTTCGTTTCTAATAATACTTATCAATACCCGTGCAGATATTTTTATGCTGGCATCATTAAAATCATATAACGAAGTTGGAATTTACAATGCTGCATACCGTTTTCTTGATCTTTCAGCAACACTTGCAATTATTATAACAAACCCGCTGCTCCCTGTATTTTCAGGATATGCAGCAAACAACATAGAAAAATTAAAGCATGAATCTGCAAAGCTTTTTGAAATTATAGCAATAATTACAATTCCCATAGCAGTAGCAACACCTTGTTTATCATCATTAGTTATTAATTTAATTTACACCCCTGAGTTTTCTCCTGCAGCTGATGTTCTAAATATTATGTCATGGATTGGAATTCTTGTTTTTTTCTCACTTTTTACAACGACAATATGTATTTCCATTGGAGTAGTTCATTTTGGATGGTGGAATGCACTGCTTGCTGCATCCATCAATGTATGTCTGAATTTTATATGGATTCCGAAATACAGCTATATAGGATCTGCATGGGCCACACTGATTTGTGAAATTATTCTGACAGGAGTATCCATAGCATATATTACCAAATACATGGGGAATATTTTTAACCTGTTTACCTGGCTTAAAATAGCTCTGGCAAATACAGTATTTTTTCTTTTCCTTAATACTGCTCTGTTCATAGTATTTCCGTATAACCTTATAGCAGGAACTGTACTGTATCTTATAACCCTTTTTATAACTGGTCTTATCCAAGTCAAAAATATTAAAAATATTTTTATAGTAATAAAAGGGAAAATTTAATGCCCACTATAAATTTAGACTTTATTTTTGGTAAAAAACCAGATGAAAGCTCCTTTTTTTTTACTACCTATGCCAGAGTCGCACTCTATCTTATACTTAAATCTATTCTTTTTAAAAAAAAAGAGGTTTTAATTCCAGCATTTACCTGTCCTGTTGCTGTAACAGAGGTAATAAAAAAAGCCGGCGGCATTCCGGTATTTGTGGATGTTGATTTATGCACCTTAAATTTTAATATAAAAGACCTTGAGTCAAAAATAAGTGATGCCACAGCAGCTGTTATTTCGCATCACTATTTTGGTATGGTTAATACCCAGACAGATATCAATGATAAAATAGCAAAAAAATATGGTTTAATTCACATAGAAGATTGTGCCCACTCCCTTGGAGCTGAATTTGGCGGATATCCCATTGGTAAAAATTGTCATGCTGCTGTTTATTCCTTTACAAAAAACATTTCATGTCCTGGCGGCGGAGTCCTTAAAATAAACAAAAAAACAGACCTGTTGGGAAAAACTTCTGAGCTTTATAACTTCATAAAGTCTAAAAAAACTGAAAAACTGATTATGAATTTTGATTTTTTTCACTATTTTTATCAGCTTTTAATAATTGAAAAATATGTTAAATATGGGAATAATTTATTAATATCAGATCTGATTTTGAATAAAATTCCATATATCTGGCATTTTCCTAAAAAACTTGTTAAATATGTTTCAGGT
>JASFBI010000184.1 GCA_030149595.1 Desulfobacterales bacterium | reverse complement strand
TACTTACTGTAATAGGACCTAAAAAAGTTCCGGAACTTGCAAAAACTCTAGGCCGTATTTTTGGCGAACTTAGAAGAACTGCATATGATTTCAAAGAATCAATTAATTTAGATTCTGAACTTAATGATGTAAAAAAAAGTTTTACTGATCTAAATCATGAAGACCAGGCACAAAATAAAAACAGTGACAAGTCTACACAAAATACTGATAATAATAACAAAGACAACATAAAATCATAAACAGACAAGAGATTAATATATGTTAGAAGAAGAAAATAAAATACCTTTTACTTCCCATTTAGAAGAGTTAAGAACCAGACTTATACACTGTTTTATAGCAATTGTAATAGGGTTTGCCATTTCTTATGGATTTAAGGAGAAAATATTTGAAATTTTAACAAAACCACTTATTACCATAATGGGATCAGGTAATAAATTAATCTTTACAAGTCTTCCCGAAGCTTTTTTTACCTATCTTAAAGTTGCTCTTCTTTCAGGTATTATGCTTGCGACTCCTGTTTTGCTATATGAATTTTGGGTATTTATTGCTCCCGGGCTTTATAAAAAAGAGAAAAAGGTTTTGTTTCCTATTATTATTCTATGTTCTTTCTTTTTTATAGCAGGTTCTCTTTTTGGTTATTTTTTTGTGTTTCCCTATGGGTTTAAATTTTTTATGGGTTTTACCTCGGAAACCATAATGGCACTTCCATCTATGAAAGAGTACTTAACCCTTGCAAGCAAACTTTTAATCGCTTTTGGTCTGGTTTTTGAGATGCCTTTAATAATAACATCCATGGCAAAGCTCGGTATAGTTACTTCAGATTTTTTGAAAAAAAACAGAAAATATGCTCTTTTACTTTTTTTTGTTTTTGCTGCAATTCTTACGCCTCCTGATGTAATAACCCAGGTCATGATGGCTATTCCTCTTATGTTTCTTTATGAATTAAGCATTGTGGGTGCTAAATTATTTGGCAAAAAGAAATCAGATGACAAAACAGAAGAGTTATTAGAAAGTGATATAGATAAAACTTAACAACCTGTGTATAAAAATATTTTCTTTTTTCTAATCATTAATATGCTTTAATATATGTCCTGCTTCAGGGAAAATAAGCTCTCTTGCAGCAAGCTTGCAGGCTTTAAGACTTCCAGGCATACAGAATATAACTGTTTTCCCCATAATACCGGCACATGCTCTTGATAAAATTGCAGCAGAATCTATCTGTTTAAAACTAAGATAGGCAAAAATAGAACTAAATCCCGTAAGCTCTTTGTCAAAAAAAGGTTTTACAGCTTCAATGGTAATATCGGTACTGCTTATACCTGTTCCTCCTGTTATTAAAATAATATCTGGCTTGTACAGCCTGTCTATATCTTTTATTTTACAGGAAATAATCTCCTTGTCATCGGGAACCAAGTCGTGAAAAGCCAGAGTATGCCCCTCTTTTTTTAACTCTTTTACGAGCCACATACCGCTTATATCTTCAGATAAGTTTCTACTGGTTGAAATTGTTAACACGCCTGTATTAAAGCTCTTAAATGCCTGTTGTTTATGCTTTTTTGTTCCCATTATGACTCCTTTTCAATTACAACTTTATCTTCTTTGTCACACTCTTTCAGTAAAACATTTACTCTTTCATTAAGCTCTGCTTTTAAAACAACACCTATAAAATCTGCCTGGATGGGAAACTCCCTGTTGCCTCTATCCACTAAAACAGCAAGTCCTATTCTGCCTGGTCTTCCGAAATCAATTATTGCATCCATAGCAGCTCTTATTGTTCTGCCTGTAAACAAAACATCATCAACTAAAACAACTATTTTACCGTCAATTGAAAACGGGATTTTTGTGGATTTTACAACGGGTTGGCGGGTAATTGTTGTCTGGTCGTCTCTGTAAAGGTTTATATCTATTTCTCCGGTTAAAACCCGGCTGCCTGTCAGCTTCTCCAGGATATTCCCGAGGCGTTCTGCCAAAAAAACCCCCCGGGTATGTATTCCAATAAGTATAATGTTTTCTATGACACCCGCTGATTGTAAAATTTTATCAGCAATATTATCTAATGCTTTCTGGATTTTATCAGCATTTACAACAGTTTTGTTTTTTTGCATTTTAATTTTCCGCATCTGATTTTAAAAAAGATAAGATAAATTGACTTTATTTTATCTTTCAGCAGTATTTGAGTAAAACAAATTCAACCTGAATCTGAACAAGAAATCGACCTGTTTACTTAAATATTTGAAATATTAATTTTTGCATTTTTGTATTTACTTTAATGTTGGTTAAAATATTTTTTGATTAAATATATTTTTAACTGTTGAATTTTACTATATCAAGAATAATATTGTATTTTATCATTATTTATCATAATAATTTTTTGCAAATAGTTTTTATATTAAATTTATTATGGTATTGGTTAAGCAATGAATCCTATAACGGGTGTTATTCTATCAGGTGGTTTAAATACAAGGTTTTCAGGTTTTAATAAATCTTTTCTATTTATTAATGGAAAACCAATAATTGAACATATCTATTTATTGTTTAAGATTTTATTTGATGAAATAATCATAGTTACAAATAACCCTGTTTTGTACCTTGAGTATGATGCTAAAATTATTTCTGACTTTTTCTCTGTACGCAGTTCTCTCACAGGAATACATACAGGTTTGTCTGCTGCAGAAAATAACAAGGTTTTTATAACAGCCTGTGATACTCCTTTTTTAGAAAAAGAACTTATAAAAACTATAATAAGTTATCAAATTGAAAACGCAGATATTGTAATTCCTGAAACATCAAATGGTTTTGAGCCTTTATTTGCCTTATACTCCAAAAGATCTTTACATAATATTGAAAATAATCTAAAAAAAGGTAGTTATAAAATAATGAACTGCTTTAAAAAAAATAAGATTAGAAGCGTTTCTGAAAAAATACTTCGTGAAAAAGACCCCCATTTACTCTCTTTTTTTAATATAAATAATAAGGATGATTTTAACAGGGCTGTCAATCTTTCAAAACAGTATGGAACATAAATACTATTTGCCAGTTTCCATCTGTTCAGACAGTTTTTTAAAATTAAGCAGCTGGCAGCGCATCATAATTAAATCACCCACAGGAAGTATAAAACGCAAAAATTTGCCATATAACCCTTTTGGATAGTTAACCACGAGTTTTACAAGAAGGCGGCATGTTCCATTATTTTTTTGAATAATAACATAGCTGATTACTGCACTGCCAAAAGTTGTAGACTTGACTTGATTTTTTTTTGTGCGAATTGTAAGATATTTATTCTGAACAAAATCAATCAATTCAAATATAGTCATTACATTTTGGCCTGTTTTAAGTTTATCAGCTCCTGATGTTAATTTGCTTGGACTTTTACGGCCTAAATTATCTATCCAGTCATAACTATACGGTGCAATACGCATTTGACAAAGCCATCTGAAAATATTCTCAGGTTTTGCACTGATAGTTATTCCCCGATAATATATATCATCAAAAAAACTAACAAACTGATCACATGGAAACGCTAA
Organism: Desulfobacterales bacterium; assembly: GCA_030149595.1. Taxonomy (GTDB): domain Bacteria; phylum Desulfobacterota; class Desulfobacteria; order Desulfobacterales; family DAOWNP01; genus DAOWNP01. The sequence goes on along the minus strand of JASFBI010000184.1, from coordinate 1,624 downwards.
TTCATTTTCATGGGACTCAAAACCCCACATTTTGATTGTTGTTAACATTTAAAATCCTTATATAGTATATAAAATTTTAAAGTCTCTTGCATTTTAATTATAAAGGTCATAACTATTCATTTTTTTTATCACCATATAAAAATTCAAAAGGATAGTTATGACCTTTATAATATGAATACCCAAACTCTGAGCGACTTCAATCACTTAGCCTGTTTGGGGTACAGATTGTTTTTTATTTTTTTTGCCTGAAAAGTCTTGAGTCAAAAAAGAACTTTTCCTTTGTTGCTGCATTTACATGTTTTATGTCTGGATGCAACGGGTTTATTAAAGTATTCATTTCTTTGTCAACGACTGCTGATGGGATATCAAGCAACAATGATGAATTTGTTTTTATCCAGTTTGTACCGATATTTGCTAATTGTTCGGGAGCAGGGTAGTCACGCCAGTTTGAAGGCAACTGATTTTCAGTAATTAACTCTCGTTTAACATTTTTCTGAATATTGATTTCAACAATGCTCAAATTTTGAGGTGCAAGAGCCATAGGAACATGCACTAAAAATTCAAGAGCTGCGAGAGACCGGCTGCTCGAAGTATAAACAACTGGATAACCAGAATGGTTCCAACGGCCACCATAAATTCTTGCTCCCGTGCCGGATATGTCGTTAATATGTTCAGAGTTACATATTCGGAATAGTTTTATCACGAATAAACTCCAAATTCTATACGACCCAATTCTTCCAATACTAACTCTGTACCAAAACGTGAATTAAGCAAAGCAAAAGGAGTTTTAGCTGAGAAAACTTTATGAGGGGTGTTTAGCCATAACAATAATTTCCTCTTCTCCTGGAAAACTTCAGTCCCCTTGGCTAAAACCTCAGCAATATGAATAACTTGCTCTGATACTGCTGAATTAAAACGTTGATTTGCTGTATAGCGATTGAGAGTCCTGTCAGTAACTGGCAATAAATCAGCTATTTGTTTCCAAGACAAAGACAGGTAATTAGCCAAATGTGACACTGCGTTTTTGGTAACACCAATACTGCTAAGCTCGACTAAATCCATTTTGCTTTCTAGCTTTTGACCCAGAATTTTTTGACCACCTAAAATTTGCTCAACTTGTGCTAATTGCATGATTCTCCTCCGTATTGACATTTGTCTAAAATATATAGACAAATCTTGGCAAAGTCAATCTGAAATTTTAAATACATAAGCACGCCAGCAGACACACTGATCTTATTATACCCCTTTGCTGAAAACACTAATGTTAATATTTTGGGGGCTTCATGTAACTGTCTTATTTTATGACTTTTTGGGGTTTATTTTTTGTCATACTCTTCTTCTAATTTTATAAATTTATTTTTATAGTTTAAATTTGTATCAGATACAGCCAAACCGTTCTTAATTAAATGTGCGTTCAAGAAAGTTTTGTTTTTCAGATACAAATAAACCATTAAATTGTTTTTTTCATCATGTTTCATGTCATCATATTTCAAAAATACTTTCTGGCTTTTTGTTTTAAGTTGTAAAAATTCAATAGCTTTTCCATTCGACTCCTTTTTTTCTTTAATACCAATAAGTCTAACAACTATTCCATTACTTAATCTGATTAGTTCAGGAGTTATGA
>JASFBI010000183.1 GCA_030149595.1 Desulfobacterales bacterium | reverse complement strand
GCTCGACAGGCTGTTACAGAATAAAAATTTCTTCAAGTTCAAGGCATAAGATTATCATTTTTCATCTTTTTTATCATCCATTACTTCACGTATCTTTTGGGAAAGTTCCATCATAACAAAAGGCTTTAAAAGAAAACCACTAATCCCCGATAATGCAGCCTTTTTTTCTGTCACTGTTTCACTGAACCCCGTACAAAGTAATATGGGGATATCAGGACGTATCTTAGTCAATTTAGCTGCAAGTTGATCACCTGACATATTGGGCATAGCCATATCAGTAATAACCAGATCAAATTTGTCAGGACAGTACCGAAAAGCTTCAAGAGCTTCAATGCTGCTGGTGCGTGAGGTTACATGGTAGCCCAGATACTCCAGCATCTGTTTTTCCATTTCAACAATTACTTCTTCATCATCCACAAGCAAAATCCGCTCAGTTCCGACCAGCAGGGATGCTTTTGTTTGAATAGCATGTTTTTCAGAAGAACTTTTAACCACAGGCAAATAAACACAAAACCGTGCCCCTTGCCCAGCCTCACTGTAAACCTGAATAGTACCATCCATGCTTTTAACAATACCATGTACTACAGAAAGTCCCATGCCTGTTCCTTTACCTTCTCTCTTGGTAGTAAAAAAGGGGTCAAAGATTTTTTGCAGTAAATTTTTATTCACCCCCATGCCTGTATCAGTTATTGTAAGGCAGGCATATACACCAGGTGTTATATCAAAAGTTATTACATCATCTTCATATAGTGTTATTTCTTTCAGCCCAACTTTCAATTCTCCGCCTGTCTCCTCCATGGCATGATAAGCATTGACTGTAAGATTCATTACAATTTGATGAATTTGCGTTGAATCAGCATTGATTATACCACAGCTGCTATTGATCTCCTGTTTAATATTAATTGTTGAGGGAATTGCAGACCTGATAAGCTTTAGGACCTCCTTGATAACTGGCTGCATTTTCATCAGCTTTCGTTCACTCTTTCCCTGGCGAGAAAATGTAAGTATCTGCTTTACAAGCTCTTTACCTCTTATGCCACCTTTATAAATTTCATTTAACCTGTTTGCAAATAAACTATTTTCAGGTATATCTCCCAATAGCATTTCAGTATAGCCCAGAATGGGAAAAAGAATATTATTGAAATCGTGGGCAATTCCTCCTGCGAGGATACCAATAGACTCCATCTTTTGAGCTTGCTGAAGATTTACTTCCATTTTTTTAAATTCAGTAACATCACGACAAACTGTTAACTTTGAAATTGATCCATCTATATGGGATATGGGCGAACTGGATATTTGATAGGTTTTTTCATCCTTAGGACTGACAAACTCATAGCCTATAACCTCATTTTTCATAACCTCTTCAAGAAGACACCATGGACATTTTTCATCAAGCCCGTAAATCTCTTTATAACAAACTTCACCAATAACATTATGCCCAACCCTTTTAATCATTGCCGGATTGACATACTCAATACTAAAATCAACAGAACATATATATATTGCATCGTCCATAGATTCCATAATTGAACGATATTTTTCTTCACTCTCCCGCAGTGCTTCCTCTGTTTTTTTTCGCTCAGTAATATCACGGGCTAAACCAATTCTACCTGTATTAATACCACCATCCATAATAAATGTCATTTTTATTTCTACAGGAACATCCTTCCCGCTCTTATGTTTGAATGCCATCTCGCAAGAAAAATCTTCTTTATCTGAAAAATCTTTATTAAACCAGCCAACCGCTTTTTCTATATCTTCAGAAGCAAAAATATCAAAAAAGGAACTCCCTAAAACATCACTGATTGAATAACCGGTAAGTTTTTCAAATTCAAGATTAAGATAGCTGATTTTCCCATCAGGATTTACAATAAAAACAATATCAGACATACTCTGAACAAGTACCTGGTATTTCTGTTCGCTTTTTATCAAATTTTTTTTAGTATTCCTGAGTTCCCTGCGGAAGCCGGCCTCTTTTAACTCTCTTTCAACAGAAACAGACAGGCGTGCAAGTTTTCCCTTCATCAAATAATCATGTGCTCCTGCTCTCATACATTCTACAGCAGTCTCTTCACCGATAGTCCCTGATACAATTATAAACGGCAGATCCAATCCTTTATCTTTAACAATATTCAGTGCAGCAAGAGCGTTAAACCCTGGCAGACTGTAATCGGAGATAATAATATCCCATGAATTTTTCCCAAGTGCTGTATCCATGGCTTCTGCTGTTTCAACTATTTCAAATTCAGGTTCATATCCACCACAACGCAATTCACGCACCATAAGAAGAGCATCATCTTCAACATCTTCGACAATTAATACTTTTAAAGGCTTATTCATAAAAAAAACCTACTTATACTTCAGAGGATGTTCATTTAATACCAGCCAATACATTCCAAGCTGTTTGATAGCCTCTATAAACTGATCGAAATCTACTGGTTTACGAATATAACTGTTGGCACCCAAACCATAACTCTCAATCATATCCTGTTCTTCTGAAGAAGAGGTAAGAATAACCACAGGAAGCAGCCTCGTCGTTTTATCTGTACGAATTCGCTGTAAAACTTCAAGCCCGTTTATCTTTGGCAGTTTAAGATCAAGTAAAACAACCTGTATATGGCAATTTTTATCACGACCTGAGTATGACCCTGTACCAAATAAATAATCAAGAGCTTCAACGCCATCTCTTACAACAACAACCTTGTTTAAAATATTATTTTTCTTTAGGGCACGCATGGTAAGAATTTCATCATCTGGGTTATCTTCCACTAAAAGTATTATTTTCTGGGTCATACCCAACCTCCTTAATAATTACAAAATAAAGTAAAAAACCGCCCCTTCACCTACTTTACTTTCTGCCCATATCCGTCCGCCATGACGATGTATTATACGCTGTACCGTAGCAAGGCCTATACCTGTACCGGGAAAATCAGTAATTTTATGAAGCCTTTGAAAAGCACCAAACAGTTTATTTGAGTATTTCATATCAAAACCAACACCATTATCCCTGATAAAATATACTTTTTCCCCCTCCAAAATCTTAAAACCAAAATCAATCTTTGCTTTTTCCTTTTTCCCTGTAAACTTCCAGGCATTTTCCAGCAAATTTTCAAACAACACCATCAATAAATTGGGATCACCAGAAACAATAAGATCAGGAGTTATAGAGAATTCCACATCTCTTTCAGATTTAAGCTGAGTTATTTCCTTAAAAACTTTCCCGGCAAGCACACTGAGATTTGTAGTTTCAAATCGCATCTCAACACGGGTAAGGCGTGATAACTTTAAAAGATCATCAATAAGATATCCCATACGTCTGGCAGCTGCTCTTATTCTATTTAAATAATCTTTTCCCTCTTCATCCAGTTTTTCTTCATAATCTTCCAATAGGGCCTGACTAAAACCATCAACACCCCTAAGCGGCACACGCAGGTCATGAGATACTGAGTAGGAGAACGATTCTAACTCTTTATTTATCATTTCAAGTTGAACCGTACGTTCCTGTACACGTTGTTCAAGCTCAACACTGAGTTTTTTATATCTTCCTTCACTCTCCTTTAATGCCTCCTCTACCCTTTTTCGCTCGCTTATCTCCTGCTTAAATTTCTCTATGGTAATATCTAATTGACTTACCATCTTATTAAAAGCTTTCCCCAACATTCCAATTTCATCTTTCGCTTTTATTTCTACCCGAACACTTAATTCTCCTTTCTCTATTCTAACAACAGCATTTTTTAGTTCCACAATGGGACTTGCCAAAGTTCGGGAAAAGAAAATAACTATAAAGATAATAAGCACAAATATTAAAATAAAAATAATTAAAATTTTGTTAAACAACCGAAAAACAGGATCCATTATTTCATCATAGGGTACTGTAAAAAGTAAAGACCAGTCACCAACACCTTCTGCTCCATATTCAGATAGATCAGCATAGGCACCAATAACTTTCCTTCCTTTAGAATTCACATACACTGTATAACCATCTTCACTGCCTTCCAGCTTTTCTTTTAAGTGTCCCTTCTTTAAATCAGGATGGGGTTTCAAAATAGATGCTTTGCTATCTGCTGTAATTAAAATATCACCAGAATTATTAAGCAAATAAGCATACTCTTTTCCAGTGGCCCGCTCATCAAGATCAAATACAAATTCTTTTAAAAACCGTGAATTTATAGACCAGATGCAGACACCTATCTTGTCTCCGTTTTTATCCTCTACAGAACTTAGCATCTTTATTTCCAGGGGAGAACGTGTTTTTAACTCTATTTTCTACACTTCTGCTAAATCAGATATATACATATCTTCAGAATCACCGGAAATTGCTTTTTGAAATTGCTTTTTAATATTCGGGGCAATCTTTAATATATTCTTCCCTTCCAAATTTTTATCAGACGTTGCGATGATAACCCCCTGTTTGTCAGTGTAAGACAATGTATCATAAAAATTATGGGTTATCACTATTTCTAATAAATAATCTGCAATCTCTTCAAGGGTACCTATTGAAAAAATAGGGTTACTACTGAATACATTCATGTCCCTTACCCTTGTAAACATAAACAAATCAATTACCTTTGCAGTCTGGGACACATTATCTTTAAAATGTCCTCCCTCTTTTTCTTCAAAATCAGATACCAGTATAAAATATACCATACCCATGAGAGTGAACATACTGACAAACAATACAATCAAATAACTTACAAACAATTTTGTTCTAATATCCATTGATATTATTTTCTTTTCTTAAATAGTACCTGAACGAAAACTGCCTTTTAAATTCTATCAAGCCATTACAAAACACTACTTTGTCCAATTTCTGCGTTGGAAAATAAATTTAATCCTCGGAATACAACAAGGCAACCTGCGGTTAAATTTATTTTTTTGCCTTGAACTTGAAGAAATTTTCATTCCGTAACAACCTGTCGAACACTAACTATTTTTTGGGATACTTAATTTAGCTTTTTTTTGAGGATATACATATACATCTATTTTCGTATTATACAAAATATATTGACCCATTACAAGTTTTTAATTTTTGGATAACCTGGACAGAACACACATTCTCCAATGCAATCAGCAATAGCAAAAATCGTCTTGGGTATAGGTATATCTCTAAACAACAGCCTGTCGACAGTCTGTTACCAAACACTAATTTGTCC
>JASFBI010000182.1 GCA_030149595.1 Desulfobacterales bacterium | reverse complement strand
TTTTTTCATACATATCATGCCCGTTAAATATTGCCTGAACGAAAACAAATTGACAGCTCCTACTTTGTAGTATATCGTTACATGAATAATTAAAATAAAAATATTTTTTTACTAAAAAAAGGTGATAATGGAGAGCAGTAAATTCAAAGATATCAGGGCAAAACTGAACAAAACACAAAAAGAACTGGCCAAACTTCTTGGAATTTCCATTAAAAGCGTTCACAGTTATGAGCAGGGATGGCGCAAAATACCTCATCACGTTGAACGGCAACTGCTTTTTATACTTTTCAGAGTAGCTTTGAGCAGAGGTAAAAAACCGGATAAATGCTGGGACGTACAGAAATGCCCTGAAAAAAAACTTGACAAATGCCCTGTGTGGGAATTTAAAGCAGGTGATTTGTGCTGGTTTATTAATGGTACCATATGTAATGACAAAACCCACAATTCATGGGAAGAAAAAATGATAGGCTGTAAAGTATGCAAAGTTTTTAAAAAAATCTTTGACTTCTAAAAATAAAATTTCAGTCCTGCCGGGAAGGGGCGCTGTCCTGTAATTTTATCAATACATACTTCTGTTTTACCGAATTATAAACAGACGGATATCTATTGATATAATCAATTACCAGATTATCCAAAGGATTATTCAGTACTCTTAAAATAAAAATATTAAACAGGTCAAATGTAGTTATCTCTAATTTATCATATTTGTTCTGTATAAACTCTTCTGAAAGATTTAAGTCAAAGAAAATTTTATCATACTTTTTTTTATCCTGTTTTCGCAAATAGGAAACAATCTCTCTTTTATCAGGGTAAATAATAAGATAGTCCACTATAGATCTTAAAAAATAAGATAATGCTGCTTTTTTGAACCTGTTATTTTTTTCCATACTGCACAAATCAAGATAATTTTTAATATCACGTCCTAACAGGAAAACATTTTCTCTATTTGAATCCGAACCTTTTCTGTTTTTATAATATTGCTTTTTTAGTGTTTTTACCACAGCAGGAACAAGCTTCTTCCTCTGTTTTACAGCATCTTTTTCAAAGGTTTTAAAAAAATTATAAACATTCATCATGCCAGGAGAAACAGCAGCATCAACCACTCCATCAAGCAGCAGGTTCTCCACCTGTGGATACAACAGACCAGGCAGAACAAACTCTTTACCCTGTAAATTCAAAGCTTTTAACGGATAAAAATACTCAACACAAAGACCGTCCATTCCTGTTTTACCAATCAGAAAAAAACTGGTTTCTTTATTAATTTTAATTCTGCACTGTCCTGTTAAATTCAATGGACTTGTAAATGTGGGAATAATATTAAATACACCTTCAGGAGTAATTTCGGTACCATAATTATCGGTAATTGAGGACTTTATACTTACGAAATCATCATCTAACCCGGCAGGTATCAACAAATCATTTGAATCATGGTGGGATAAAAATTTTTTATTTACCTTTTTTTCAATTTTACCCACCCGACTTCTGTTTATATCTGAAATACTAACAGCCATATCAGTATCGTTTTCAAGCAGCTTTTCAGCTATATGTTCAGTTCCTTTGGGAATTTTGGTTAAAAAACCATATTCCGATTTATAACCATTTTTTTTCATAAACATTAACAGATCAGAAATATTTTTCCCGCAATCTTCCCAGTCAAGGGGATCTGATGCAGAATAGTGAACAAATTTACTATTTTGTGATTCAAAAATGTCCTTTGTAATTCTCTTTACAGCACTGTATGAGAAATGTTTTCGCCTGCCAGCCAGCGCCCACTCATTACAACGCCTGCAATAGTTGCTGCACCCCTTTGTAATCTGAAAATTTGCAACTGTTTTAAGCACCTGCCAATACTGCTTTTGTGAAATACCAAGGAGTTTAAACCAGTCATCAAATTCAACTTTACCTGGATTTTTTATCTCTTTTTTTGTTATATCAGAATTTTTTTTGCGGATTTTTATATATATCTCTTCTGCCCAAAAAACTTCCCTAATAATTTTTTTTTTGAATTTCTTGAAAATATTTTGAATCTGACTTACAGCTTTTTGATCCTGCTCATACAGATATTTGTTTTTATTTAACTCATCCCAAACCTCTTTATAAATTTTTGCAAAAGACCTATAATCCTTTTTAAATAAAGAAACAAGCAGCTGCTCTCTTTTCCTTTCAAAAAAAAAAATATTTAAACCTGTCTGTATCTTACACTGCATAATTTTTTGTTCCCCAATTTTTGACAGATTATTTAAAATACAAAAAGTAATTTAAAGATTTTCCCCTATGCTTTTATAAGACTTAATACTTTTATAAACAGTTAAAACTTGACAAAAACAGATAAAAAATGTTTTTGATTATATACAACATCCTTAAATAATATATATTTTTATTATAAGTTTTATTTTTTCCAAACCACAACAGGAAATATTCTTTTCTGTACTGTTTTTTATAAATATTTTTATTAATAGAGAAAAAATTAAATGATAAAGGTAACAAACCTTACAAAAAAATTTGGACAGATAAAAGCTGTAAATAATATCTCTTTTTCAGTTAATATAGGAGAAATACTTGGTTTTCTGGGGCCTAACGGGGCAGGCAAATCCACAACAATGAGAATTATTACAGGTTTTATTCCACAAACAAGCGGTAATGTCTGTGTGGGAGGTTATGACGTCTCAAAACATTCGTTAAAAACAAGAGAAAACATTGGATACCTTGCTGGAAATGCACCTGTTTATCCCGATATGACAGTTACCGGTTTTCTTAAATTTTGTGCTGAAATAAGAGGCTTTTCAGGTGCAGCATTAAAAAAAAAAGTGTCAGAAACCATTGAAAAATGTTTTCTGACAAAGGTACAGCTTCAAACAGTAGAAACTCTTTCAAAAGGTTATAAACAAAGAGTGTCCTTTGCCCAAAGCATTATCCACGACCCCAAATATCTTATCTTAGATGAACCCACAGACGGGCTTGACCCCAACCAGAAATATGAAATAAGAACAATGATACGCCAGATGAGCAAAACCAAAGCAATAATATTATCCTCACACATATTAGAAGAGGTGGATATTGTCTGTTCAAGAGCCATAATAATTACCCAGGGCTCAATTATAGCTGATGAAACCCCCAAACAGCTAAGAAAACGTTCAAAATTTTACGGAGCTGTCTCTGCTATCTTTAATACTCCTGTTAAAAATGATATTATTTCCGATCTAAAAAAGCATAAAATTATAAAAAACATAGATATAAAAAACGACAATAGGAACTTAACTGTTTTTCCAAAAACAAGTGAAACTGCTATTTTAGATACCGTTCTTACAATATTAAACAACCACAAGACAAAACCTGTTTCGGTTTTTGTTGACAAGGGACGGTTAGATGAAGTATTCAGAACGCTAACTGTACCTCCCGACAACCTGTTACAAAACGTTAATTTGTCCAGCTTTCTGCATTGAAAAAAATCATTCGGTTACAACCTGTAAATAGAAAATAAACCTTATATTTTATTCATGGAATAATAATGAAAAAACCTTTTTCGCCAAAAAATATTTTCACTATATTTAAACGAGAGCTTGCAGGTTATTTTGAATCACCTGTTGCTTACGTTTTCATAGTAATTTTCCTTCTGCTTCAGGGATTCTTTACCTTTAATATAGGACAATTTTTCCAAACAGACCAGGCTAATCTGCTGGTTTTCTTTCAGTGGCATCCCTGGATCTTCCTGTTTCTTATTCCTGCCATAGGCATGCGTCTTTGGGCAGAAGAGTTTAGGACAGGTACTATTGAGCTTTTATTGACTCTTCCTGTTACAATATTTGACACAGTTTTGGGAAAATTTTTTGCAGCATGGCTGTTTTTAGGAATTGCACTATTCCTGACATTTCCAATGATAATTACAGTAATGTATCTTGGAAACCCTGATACAGGAGTCATAATATGCACATATACCGGTAGTTTTCTTATGGCAGGTGCATTTTTAAGTATATGCTCCATGACATCATCTTTAACCAAAAGCCAAGTTATAAGTTTTGTTATCTCTATTGTTATTTGTCTTTTTTTTATACTGGCCGGTTATCCTCCCATAACCGATTCTCTTTCCGGCTGGGCACCATTCTGGATAACTGACATAATTTCAAACTTCAGTTTTTTAACCCATTTTGATGCTTTTAAAAGCGGAGTTTTAGATTTAAGAGATTTTATTTATTATATATCAGTAATTTTTTTCATGCTTTATATAAATTCAGTTATTATTTCAAACCGAAAATCATAACTGAACTAACCAAAAAATCATGCAAATGGAAACTATAATGCCGGAAAAACAAAAAAAAATTGTACCAAAATTAATAAATTCAGCAGTTGGTATTATATTGCTTTTATTTATAACAACCCTTATTAATATACTTTTTACACAAATAAATATAAAATGGGACATATCCGAAGACAAACTCTTTTCACTATCAGAGAGTACTAAAAATATTGTATCTGGTTTAAATGATACTGTAACTGCTGAACTGTTTTACAGCAAAAGCGCAGAAAACATACCTGTACACTTAAAACAGTATGCTAAAAGAGTCTCTGATTTTCTGCGGGAATATCAAAAAATTTCCAGCAATAAGTTTGTTCTAAAATTTCATGACCCAAAACCTGACTCAGAAGCAGAGGAGTGGGCAAAATTGCTCGGACTACAAGCTTTAACTCTGCCTTCTCAAACAAAAATATATTGTGGCCTTGTAATTTACTCAAAGGACAAGGAAGAAATAATCAGTTTTCTTGATGCTGGTCGTGAATCTAATCTTGAATATGATATAACCCAGCTAATTTATAAAGTTCAGCTTAACCACAAAAGAAAGATAGGAATTTTAAGCAGATACCCTGTTTTTGGGACTAAACCTGATCTGAGAAATCCTGCTTCAGCAAATCAGCAGACTCCCCCATGGAATTTTATCACAGAACTTGAAAAAACATATGAGATTGAGGAGATAAATGCAGAAAAAACTACTTCCATAGATAAAAATTTAGATCTCCTCATTCTGATAGATCCAAAACAGATAAATATCAAACTCCTTCACTCAATTGACCAGTACTTTATAAACAACAAAAACATGATTGTCTTTGCAGATCCTGTTTCAATAATATCAAGGGATTCAAAAATGCCACTGCCCTTTCCCATG
>JASFBI010000181.1 GCA_030149595.1 Desulfobacterales bacterium | reverse complement strand
ATCCATGGTAAATAAGCCGGGGAAAAATGAGTTTACAATTACCCAAAAGCTGGGAGAAAGCCTTGCAGCAGAAGTATTTTCAGCAATAAACAGAAAAACCCAAAAGTCTGTTTTTATAAAAAAAATCCGTCCTGAATTTGCATCAGATGAGACCAGAGAACATATATTGTATCAGCAGGCAACTCTTTTACAGTTAGGTATCAAACAGGTGATAATACCTGAGATTATAACTGATAGTGATGGGGCTTTATTATTAATCGTTCCCTGGCAGGAGGGACAGTCTCTTTCCAAATGGCTGTTAGCTGATAAAAAGATTAGTATAAAAACTTTACTTGAAATTGGCATTGCACTGGCAGATTGTCTTGCTGTCCGGCATGGGGCAACACTTATCCACAAGGGGGTTAAACCGGATAATATCCTGATTTATGAAAATCCGGTTCGTATTCATTTGATTGATGAGATCAGGGTGTCTGACATAACCTTTCTCAGTCATTTTATACGGAATGATCAATACATGCGTGGAACCTTGCCCTACCTGTCCCCTGAACAAACAGGTAAAATCAGGTTTAATGTGAATTATTCCAGCGATCTCTATTCCATGGGTACTGTTTTATATGAATGTATTACAGGCCTGCCCCCTTTTTTGTCTGATGACCCTCTATCTATTATCCATTCCCATCTTGCAGAAACTCCTGTTCCTGCACTGGATCTAAACCCAAACTGTCCAAAAATTATCAGCGATATTATTGCCGTACTGCTGGAGAAAGCGCCTGAAAGACGCTACCAGAGTGCAGCAGGTTTGAAAGCTGACCTGCAAACCTGCCTGTGTTCATGGCAAAAAGCAGCAGAAGATGCTCTATTTCCAGAAATTCCATCCTTTGTTTTAAAACAAAAGGATTTCAGCAGTCAAATCTCTATTCCCTCTATTATGGTTGGAAGGGAGCAGCAAAAGAGTAAGCTTTTGGAAGAATACCAGCATGTATGTACCGGCAGACTGTGTGTAGCCATGATTTCCGGTCTTTCAGGCATAGGTAAAACCCGTCTGATTCAGGAGCTTGAGCGGCCCATTGCAGGCCGCAGGGGATATTACACATCAGGCAAGTTTAATCAGCATAATAAACACCTGCCCTATGCAACTCTCATAGAGGCCTTTAGCCGGTTAATACGTCAGCTGTTAACAGAAGATGTTAAAAGAATAACATACTGGCGAAAACAGTTGCTTAATGCAGTAAATAACAATGGCCGGCTCATGACAGATCTGATTCCTGATCTTGTGCATTTGATTGGTGAGCAGCCAAAGGTCACCTCTCTTCCACCAGTAGAAGCAAAGAACCGTTTTGACAATCTGTTTTGCCGGTTTATTGCCAGTTTTGCTTCTATGAAGCACCCCCTGGTACTGTTTATTGACGACATGCAGTGGTGTGACAGTGCAACATTTGACCTGCTGGATCTGGTGGTTTCGCGAGGTTTTGATTTTTCCTGTCTGTTTATTATAGGAGCTTACCGCAATAATGAGGTAGGTGAAGACCACCGAGTTATCCAGATGGAAAAAGCAGTAAAAGCCTCTTCTTTTTCATTGCTTAAGCTGCACTTAGACTCCCTTGAGCAAAACGTTGTCAATGAAATGACAGCCTTTATATTAAATACAAGCGTTTTAAAAACCCGGGATATAACAGATATTATCTGGCCTGTTTCTGCCGGGAACCCTCTTTTTGTAAATGAAAGCCTGCGCTGGCTTAACCAGAACAGGCGGATATTATTAACAGACAAGGGGGTCTGGGAGTGGGACGCTGATGCTTTAACCGGTCTGAAACTGCCGGACAGTGCCAAAGCTATTTTTTATGACAAATTAAAGCAGTTACCCAGAGATGTAATAAAAATCCTTTCTGTTGCATCCATATTAGGCACACGCTTTGAGATAAAAGATCTGGCACTTGTCATGGAAATGCCCTTGCAAAAACTTTATACATCCCTTAAAGATGTTATTTTCCTGCGAATTTTATTACAGGATAAATATACTCTCTCTTTTTTTCATGACCAGGTCCAGGCAGCAGCACTGGATTTTTTAAATGAAGAGGACAGGCGCAAATGGCACAGACAAATTGCCCGGATATTTATCATTCAGATCAAGGAGAAGGAAAAACAAAAAGATAATACAGAGGTACCTGCTTTTCGTCTGTTTTCAATAGCAGGGCATTTGAATGCAGGGCATAAAGGAGTCTCTCTTGCAGATTATGCAGATGAAAATGAACTGTTTGAGGCTGCACAGTTTAATTTTCGGGCAGGAGCAGCTGCCATGGACTCACTGGCAATTGATGCCAGCAGCCAATATTTCAGCCAAAGTGCCAGGCTGTGTCATGACAGTATGTGGCAAACAGAATATGAGTTTATGTCAAAGCTTTATAAAAAACTTGCTCGTGCAGTATTAATGAATGGTGATCAGAAAAGATCAGGTAAAATAGTAGAAAAAGCACTAAAGTATGCTAAATCTGATTTTGACAGGGCAAAATATTTGTATGAGCAAACAGTTGCCCTAGGATCAACCGGGGATGTATACGACTGTATCAGATCAGGACACCGGGCACTTAAGCTGATTGGAGAGTCTCTGCCTGTATCTGAAAACGACATACAGTTGCAAATTCATCGGCTTGTTAAAGAGCTGCACAGCAGCAATTATAATATCTGGCAGGAGATTATTTGCGCCCCTGTTATTAAAGAAAAATATGCAGTTCTGAAACTAAATTTATATGCAGACATGCTGACATCCTGTTATGCATCAGGACAAGTTTCCATGTTAAATATGCTGGCTCTTAAGATGGTAAAGGCCGCATTGGAAAAAGGGGTAGATGATTTTACCGGTTTTGCAATGGCTGTTGCCGGTTTGTTCTTTCAAGTGCAGGAAAACTATCCGCTTGCCTATTGTTATGAAGATGCTATGCTAAAGCTGGTTAAGCGTTTTCCAGACAGCTTTGGTTCAGTTAGAGCCATGAGTTCCGGGAACTGGTTTTTGTTTCACTCAAGAAATTTGGTTTCTGATTTACTGATACTTTGTCAGAAAACCATGGACAGTGGTATAAAGTGCGGTGAATTACAGTTTGCCGGCCTCTCTTACTGCACCTTGCTTTGGTATGGGTTTATTCAGGGTAAAAAATTATATGACCTGAAAGGTCAAATTGATGGTCTAATCAGTTTTTCCCAAAAATATAACCTCTCATTACCTCTATCTATTGGAGAAGCCTTGCAAATGGGTCTTACGGATTTGTGGGAGCCAGGCTCAATACCTTTTGATGAGCCATATGTTTCTGCCAGGCTGAATCACTGGAAAGAACAGGGACATAGTTCGTCACTTGCCTGTTATTTTGTTTTCAGGGGAGTTGCTGCCTGCTATAACCATGAGTATTTTCAGGCAGAGCAATTTCTGGACAAGGGACAAGCGTTTCTTGCCGGCATCACCAATACCATTGTCTATCGTCTTTGGCATGTTTTTCGATACCTTGCTGCACTGCACACAGGGCATTTTGATAACAGTGAAAGTTATCTTGAAAAAATTACAGGGTGGGCATCACACGGCCCAATTTTAAAACCCTATCTTGCACTGATATCTGCTGAGAGTATCTCTTTACAGAAAGATTTTAAAGAGACACGAAATGCTTATCTGAATGCCATTGATACTGCTCATAACGAAAAGTACCTGTTTCTTGAAGCTTTTTTAAATGAGCGGTTGTGGCAGTATCTGGAAAAAGAGAAACATTTTTCTGCCAAAACCTATCTTGACTTGGCAATAAAATTATACAGGGATTGCGGTGCTCAAACAAAAGTGACAAGACTAAGCAGTATGGTACCAGAAAATAAACCAGGGGCAGGACAGCCGCACCCGTTTAAAATTCTGACTGAAAAAGAACAAGAGAGAGACCCCGATAATCATGCCCTGTTTTTTGACAGGGAGCTGGACTACAGTTATCTGTTTGATGCTGTAAAGGCCATTGCAGAAGAGCTTGATTTTAACAGACTCCTTAAAATAATTATGGAGTCTGTCATGTCCAGACTCGGGGCAAAAACAGGCTTTTTGCTTATTGTTGAAAAGGAAAATTTAATACCTTATGTGTCAGGTACTAAATTTGACAATGTCCTTGTTACATTCAAGAGTGAACCTGATTTTTCCACCAGCAGATTAGGCATGGGAATTGCCCGGTATGTTTTTCAAACAAAAAAAATACTGCTTTTAAATGATGCAGAAAAGGATGGCGATTTTATTTCAGATGAAGTTGTGCTGCGGGAAAAACTGCGATCTGTACTCTGTTTTCCCCTGATAATAAAAAAAAAGGTTCTGGGTGTATTATATCTGGAAAACAATTTGATCAAATCTGTTTTTTCCGATATTCAGGTGGAATTTGCAAGCTTATTGATAGCTCAGGCAGCAATTGCCCTGCAAAATGCAGCTTTGTTAAAGGATATAAAACTTATAAATCAAACTTTGGAAGAGAGAGTAAAAAACCGCACAAAAGAGCTTAAAAAAGTCAATGTAGAGTTGGAAGATTTTGCATATGTGATTTCTCACGATCTAAAGGCACCTTTGCGCGGGATTAATCAGCTTGCTGCATGGATATCTGATGATTATAATCACAAGATAGATGAAGACGGTCAAAAGATGCTTGCTTTGCTCAAAACACGATCAAGCCAGATGCACTCTATGATAGAGGGGGTCTTGCAGTACTCCAGAATAGGCCGTGCAAGAGAGCTTTTAATGGAGGTGGATCTGAATAAACTGGTTTTAGATGTAGTTTCTATTATCTCTTTTCCTGAATCTATTACCTTTAAGATCAAAAACACCCTGCCATTTATAAAGTGTGAAGAGACGTTAATTTTTCAGGTATTTCAAAATCTTTTTGATAATGCTGTAAAATATATGGATAAAGAAAAGGGTAATATATTTGTCAGTTGTATTGAAAAAGATAGTTCATGGCAATTTTGTGTATCAGATAACGGCCCTGGGATAGATAAAAAATACCATAAAAAAGTGTTTAAAATGTTTCAGACATTAAAACCCAGGGATGAAACAGAAAGTACAGGAATAGGTCTTGCCCTGATACAAAAGACAGTTAATAGATGGGGGGGGAGTATATGGCTGGAATCTGAATCAGGAAAAGGCTGCAGCTTCTTTTTTACAATACCTCAAAAAAGGAAACCAG
>JASFBI010000180.1 GCA_030149595.1 Desulfobacterales bacterium | reverse complement strand
AAAATTGAAACTCTCATGATTACGGTCTGTTGGACAGAGTTTCATATAAAAATTTATCAAAATTAAACATAAAGTATCTTAATTGGAAAAGCTATGGAATTAATAAATCAACACACAAAAAAAATAATGGAGGGTTGTAAGGAACGGGCAAAAAGTGCCGGACTAAACTTTGATACTGAATCTTTAGAGTATATTGTAACAAACCGTGATCTGCTTGAACTTTCCCCTAAATATATGATTCCTACTCTTTATGATTACTGGGTACATGATATTGAAGTATTAAAGGAAAAAGGCAAATATGAACTCTACCCTTCAAACCCTTATGAAACCGTAATAAATACCAGACCAGCTATATCTTTTTACAACGACAATAACCCTGACTGGTTAAATGTAATGATTTTTTACCATGTTTTAGGTCATATAGATTTTTTCCAGAACAATCTATATTTCCGTAATACATGGGAATACGATTTTACAGGCCAGGCTCTTTCAGATAAAAGGCTAATATCAAAATTAAGATCTGAAAAAGGAAGATGGGTTGATTATGTAATAGAATTTGCAAGGGGAGTGGATAATCTGGTGGGATATTACGCTGGGTTATCTGAAATAAACCGTCCTTATGAATCAAACAGAGATAAACTGTTAAACTTTTACTTTGATGTTTTTCTCCAGTCTGAAAAAAAAATAAAAATTCATGATTATGTCAAAGAAGTAGAAAGGTATAATAGCTGCAAAAATGAATCTGGAGAGTATGGTGATCATATCTTTTTTTCAGAAGTTGTAAAAAAACATCCTGAATTTGATCTTATGTTTAAAAAAAATCTGAAAAAAAAGAACAAAAAAAAACAGGATGTCCTTCTGTTCTTAATTAATAATTCTGCATTTTTAAACAAAGAGCAAAACAGATGGATGAAGTCCGTACTGCATGTTGTACGTAATACATCTATGTTTTTTCAGCCACAAATAAGAACAAAAATATTAAACGAAGGGTGGGCAAGCTACTGGCATGAAACACTATTTCTTGAAGATGATAGAATAAAAGGCCATGAAGTTGATTTTGCCAGAGTAAATGCCGGTGTAACCTCCATGCCCAGAGTAGGCATCAACCCTTATGCACTTGGAATGCGTCTGTTTTATTATGTTGAAGAACTTGCTGACAAAGGAAAGCTGTCATATGATTTTGAACAGATTCATAACGCAGGTCAGAGAGAAAAATATGATAAAAAAACTAAAACAGGCAGGGACTACATTTTTAAAATAAGAGAAAATTACAGTGACTTTCTCTTTATAAATAATTTTATAGATCAGGATTTTGTAAGTAGTAATAACCTTTTTGTAGCAGGTAAAAGAATAAATAAACAGAAAAAAGTATGGGAATATTTTGTTAAAAGCAGAAAAGCAAAAGATTATAAACAGATGGTATCAGACTCTCTTTACCACCCCCCTTATATTGAAATAGATAACAATAAAACCACAGACAATACTCTCTATTTAAAACACAATTTTGAAGGTAAACCCCTTGTTACCGATTATATAAAAAATACAATGATGGGAATCGAATACCTCTGGAACGGACCTGTAAAGCTTGAAACAAAAGAATTTCTTAATCTCCCTAAAATTACCAATCAGGGGTTTACTTTTGGTTTTTTAGCTCCACAGATTAATAAAGATAAAGCAGAAAAAAAATGGCGCAGCATCGTATATACCATGGAAAAACGTAAAATCACAAAAAGAGTAATCTAACACAGGGAGGTTTGTTTTAATATGGGATCTGAAGAAGATATATTAAAAGCCATAGAACACTTAACTTCCAGTATAACGGAAAAAGAGGTCAGAGGAGCTATTCCTTTTAATAAATTCATATCTGTTCTTTATAAAAATCCGGAAAAAGTCATAAGGAATATTTTTCAGTTATTTTATGATATGATGAACTTTTATATAGGCAAAGGCATTGATGAATATCAAAATGATCCTGAATCCATAAACTATGCCAACTAGGACTGTTCAAAACTTTTTGTTGAAGGATCTGACCACCCTTTTTTTGCTGACAGACTTTTTGCAAACAGACTGATTAAAGTGGTTGATGCTTTTAAAATGGGAGCACAGCAGAATAAAATTTATATTTTCAAAGGTCCCCATGGAAGCGGGAAAAGCACTTTTTTAAACAACCTTCTTGCCAGATTCGAGATATTTGCAAATTCAGATGAGGGATTGAGGTATGAAACACTCTGGAGAATAGACAAATCTTTATTGGAAAATAATTTTCAATCAGATAATCTTCTCCTTGAAAAAGTTTACAAGCTTTTTGGCAAACATGAAGACAATGGTGAAGATTTAAAAGACAAAGACCCTGACATAGATCAATGCCATAACTGTATAGATGTCCCCTGTCCCAATCATGACAACCCTCTTTTAATAATTCCAAAAAAATACAGACGGTCGTTTTTTGATAATCTTTTTTTAAACAATGAATTCAAATGGAAACTGTTTGTTGAAAAAGAGTATGAATGGGTTTTTAACGATACTCCCTGTACCATTTGTAGCTCAATTTTTGAAGCTTTGCTAAACAAAGTCAAAAATCCATATCATGTGTTTGATATGGTTTATGCAAGACCTTACAGATTTAACAGAAGACTTGGTGAAGGGATAAGTGTTTTTAATCCCGGAGACAATATTATGAAAGAAAATGTATTAAAAAATCCATTAATACAACGTCAGATAGATGATCTCCTAAAAGACAGTAATATTGTAAATTATATTTTTTCAAGATTTTCAAAAATAAATAACGGTATTTATGCTTTAATGGACATAAAATCTCACAACACAAACCGCCTGATAAAACTTCATAACATTGTAAGCGAAAAACTTCATAAAGTTGAAGATATTGAAGAGAATGTAAATGCTCTTTTTATTGGAATCATGAATCCTGAAGATGAAAATGAGATCCAGAATATTCAATCATTTTCAGATCGTATTGAGTATATTAAAATCCCATATGTTCTGGATCTGAATACCGAAGTAAATATATACAAAAATATTTTTGGAAAACATATTTTAGCAGGTTTTTTACCCCGGGTTTTACATAATTTTGCAAGAGCTGTTATTTCCACGCGCCTGAATAATAAATCAAAAGCAATGAATGAGTGGATTAAAGATCCAAAAAAATATAATCTTTACTGTGATGAAAACCTGCAGCTTTTAAAAATGGAAATTTTTACAGGCCATATCCCTCCATGGGTAGATGAAGAAGATATAAAAAACTTTACAGCCAAGCGGCGGAAAAAAATCATTGCTGAATCTGAAAATGAAGGAGTACAAGGCTTTTCAGGCCGTGATTCCATAAAAATGTTTAACGATTTTTATTCCATATATGCAAACAAAAACAAACTTATAGATATGAACTGTGTCTATGATTATTTTACTAAAAAAAGAAAAGATTTAAAAGATTCCATTCCTTTCGGTTTTCTTGATTCATTAATAAAATTATATGATTATACAGTTCTTCAGGAGATTAAAGAGTCAATCTTCTATTATAATGAAGAACAAATATCAAAGGATATTCAAAACTATATTTTTGCTGTAAATTTTGAAATAGGACTAACACAGGTATGTACATACACAGGAGATAAAATAGAAATTACCAATGACTTTTTAGAAAGCATAGAAAACCGCCTGTTTGGGAAAAAAACAAAGAAAGAAGAGAGGGTGATTTTTAGAAATCAGACACAAAAAGAGTATGCTTCAAAAACTCTGACCCAGGAGATAATAGTTAATGAAAAAAACATCACCCAAACAGAACTTTACAGCTCCCTCCATGACAAATATGTTCACAATATTAAAGAGAAAGTATTAGATCCCTTTCTTGGAAATGAAAATTTCAGGCTTGCCATAAAAGATTTTGATAAAGAGGCTTTTAAAACCTATGATAAAAAAATCAGAAATGATGTGACTTTTTTAATTAACAACCTGTGTGAGCGGTGTGGTTACATAAAAGAAGGTGCAAAAGGAGTATGTATCTATACTATAGATAATAATATTGCAAAGAAATTTTCCTGATTATATATATATTCTTTATTAAATTTTTAATCATCTTCAAAACAGACAGCCTGTTACAGAATGCTCATTTATCACAACCTTGAGTATTTGAACTTAAAAAGTTTTTTATTGTGTTACAACCTGTCAACATAGGAAAATTTAAGTATGGATAAAAAAATAAGCAAAAAAGAGATAGAAAATTTGGAAAAACAAATATTACGTAACCAGACTCTTGTATGGGATCAGCTCATGCAAAAGGAGAAGATAGAAGCTTTTATTATGGGAGATAAATACAAAGCTTTTTTAGATAATGCAAAAACAGAACGTGAAGCAGTATCTGACATAACAAAATGTGCAATAAAAGAAGGTTTTTCAGACATAGATAAATTAGACAAACCTACTGGTAAATATTATAAAATATTTCGCAACAAAGCCATTGCTCTTGCCATTACAGGAACAAGTCCAATTAAAAAAGGACTAAATATTATTGCTTCCCATATTGATTCGCCAAGACTTGATCTTAAACAAAACCCTCTTTACGAAGACATAAGCCTTGCACTTATGAAAACACATTATTATGGAGGAATAAAAAAATACCACTGGCTTGCAAGACCCCTTGCTCTTCATGGAAGAGTTATAACAAAAAACTCCGGCCCAATAGATATTAAAATAGGAGAAGCAGAAACAGATCCTGTATTTATGATTTCAGATCTTCTGCCCCATCTTGCTGCAAAACAAAACAAAAAAAAACTCTCCGAAGCATTTGAAGGAGAAAAACTAAATCTGCTGGCAGGAAGTCTTCCCACTGGAGATACAAAAACAAAAAACCGATTTAAACTAACTGTATTAAAATATTTAAATGACCGCTATAAAATTATCGAAGAAGATTTTATCAGTGCTGAAATAGAAGCTGTACCAGCCGGAAAAGCCCGTGATGTAGGTATGGATAAAAGCCTCATAGGGGGTTACGGCCAAGATGACAGAATTTGTGCTTTTACTTCACTGGAAGCTATTTTAAAAATTAACAAACCTGAGAAAACATCAGTTGTTCTGTTTTTTGATAAAGAAGAGATAGGCAGTGAAGGAAATACCGGTGCAAAATCTCAGTTCTTAGAACAGTTTGTTTCAGATCTTGCCAATATTACAGGAGAAGATAC
>JASFBI010000179.1 GCA_030149595.1 Desulfobacterales bacterium | reverse complement strand
GAAATCAACAGCCTTAAATTTTCTTTCTGCTGCATAATCTTTGGGATATCACTATCCTGAACTTCAAGAATCAAAGCATAGGCCTGATCAAGAGCCATAAGTGCATTTTCTATTTCTCCAGCCTTCCACTGCTTTTGAGACTCATCACAAAATACCAATGCTTCATCAAAAAGCAGTTGTACTTTATCAAAAAAATCCTGCTCACTATCTTCTTTACTCTCCAATATATATTGTTTTTTTTCACATCCGGACGGTTCATTATCTAACAATGTCTCTTTTTTATTAGATACCACTGTCTCTTTAGATTGTAATACCTGATCACTCAACAACGGTTCTTTTTTACTTTTTTTATTAACACTATTAAAACTTGAACATCCAAAACAAAACAAACAAAAACAAATAGTTACAAATAAACTGACTTTATCTTTTTTTAATTTATTCATAAGAAAAATTTAGATGGGAGATTATTAAGAAAGCTTAAAATATAACAACCTATCAAAGCTCTCTAAAAATTAATAAAAAAAACAAGCTAAAAATAATAATTAGCCATAACAAATTATTATTTTAACCACAAAACAACAGCAGATAACTAATATTTCTAATACTCAACTTTGGTAAAAACCTAACAAATTTAAGAAAAAGTGCAAATATTAAGCCAATAATATGCGATATCTTTAAAAAAAACAGGCTATATTTATAAAAAAAAAGTCGATTTGCTTTGATTTTTACCAATTTAGTATAAATTAAATCAGCAAAAGTTAATCTATTCTTAAAAAAACAGAAGGGGTAGTTTATAAAACAATCTACAAAGACATCTATTTTAATCTGTCTATTTACATAATTATATGTTCTTTATTATACACCTTTAGATATAAAAAGGTATAAATTTTTCATAAAATCTCCAAAAAAATATCAAATTTTGTACACTTTTTGACAACTTATGCTAAAAAAGATCAAAACCTTAAAGAAAAATGACATTACCCTGTTTTAAAGTATTAAAGTTTTGACCTGGTACATAAAGAATCATAGGCAAAAAGATATTTTTCATTAAGCTTCTATATATCATCAGGAATATCTGCATTTGTGTATACCTTCTGAACATCTTCACAATCATCTAACATATCCATTAGCCTTACCATCTGCTCAGCTTCTTTTCCTTTTAACTCTGCCATTGTCTGGGGCAGCATAGTTACTTCTGCTACAATATATGAAACTCCGGCAGCTTCTATGGCTGATTTTACAGCCTCAAAATCAGCAGGCTCGGTAATAACCTCAAAAACATCTTCTTCGACTTTGACATCTTCAGCACCAGCATCAATTGCTATCTCCATAAGAACTTCTTCGTCAACATCAGCAGTATTTATAACAACCAGCCCTTTTTTATCAAACATCCAGCCAACACATCCGTTTTCACCAAGATTTCCTGCACATTTACTGAAAATATGTCTTATATCAGCTACTGCCCTGTTTTTATTATCCGTGAGAGATTCAATTAAAACAGCTGCTCCGCCAGGACCATAGCCTTCATACGCAATATCTTCATAGTTGGCACCTTCTAAACCTCCAGTTCCTTTTTTTATGGCTCTCTCTACTTTATCTTTGGGAAGATTTTCCCCTTTTGCAGTCAATATAGCTGCTCTTAAGCGTGGATTTGCAGCTGGATCCCCACCACCTATTTTAGCCGCAACTGTTATCTCTTTTATCAGTTTTGTAAAAATCTTACCCCGTTTTGCGTCCTGAATTCCTTTTTTATGTTTAATAGTTGACCATTTACTATGCCCGGACATATCTCCTCCTATTTTTTACCCAATCCAACAACATATATTTCCCTGCTTGATTTACGTGAACTCTGAGGCTTAAATATTTTTTTCTGTTTAAAAGACAACCCAACCTTTTTATAAAATTCTTCAAAATCTTCTCCCTGAAAAATTTTACAAACAAAGTTCCCCCCTCTATCAAGCAAGCCATCTGTCATATCTAAAGCCTTATTACTTAGCTCAAAAGATCTTACAGCATCTGTAAATTTAGACCCTGTTGTATCAGGAGCCATATCACTGATTATAATACTAAAACGCTCTTTATCCCCAAAAAAATTCAGCGTATTATAAATATCTTCACAATAAACTTTCACATTTTCCGGAAGATCTATTTTTACTTTTTGTTTGTCTATACCTACAACATAACCGGATTTACCAGTTAATTTAGCCGCATACAACAACCATGAACCAGGATAACAACCCAGATCAAGAACCCTGTCTCCTTTTTTGATAACTTTAAATTTTTTTTGAACCTCTTCTAATTTATATACCGATCTTGCAGGATAGGAGTTTTTTTTTGCATTACGTGAATAAGAATCTTCCCATCTGTTTTTATTTTGTCTCTTCATTTTAAATAAATATCAAATTTATTTAATAAAAAACAAGTAAAATCCTGTTTTTCATTAAATCTCTATTAATATAGTATCCGAACAAAAACTGTGACTTACTTGTTAAGACCAAGGAAGATCAAAATTTTAACCGTAGGAATACACTTCCGTATTTTGAGAATTAAAGTTTTTATCTGACAGAGAGACTGACGAAAAAAAACAGCTTTGGTTCAGGCACTAAATAAATTATATATAGCCATCTGTATTTTTACCTTAAATCTGACAAAGCATTTATAAATCCATCTACATCCTCTTTTGTATGCAACGCTGTCATTCCAATTCTTAAAACAGCTTTATTGAATGGAACTGTAGGATATCTGGCAGAAAGAACAAAATACCCTTTTTCAATAAGATCTTGTGATGTTTTAAGAGCTTTTGCAGAATTTCCCATAATAATAGAAATTATATGAGCATCTCCTTTAACTTTAAATCCAAAATCATTAAGGCCATGTTTCATTCTGACACTTAGATCCTTTAATATGCAGCGCTTTTCATCAGCTTTAGATATAATCTGCAAAATATCCATTACAGAGACTGCATGTGCCTCAGGAAGTGCTGTTGAATATATCAGAGGAGATGCAAAATTAAAAAGATACTCTTTAAATTTTGCAGGTAACAGCAAAAAAGCTCCAAAAAAACCAAATGCCTTACCAAAAGTCCCAACACCTACATCTGCAATTTCATCTATCTGCCCACAGCCCTTTTCCCCTACAGCACCCAAAGAGTGAGCAGCATCAATAACACTTAAAAACCCATATTTTGCCCTAAGTGCTGTATACTCTTCCTTTTTTATAAAATCACCATCCATGCTAAAAAGAGACTCTGTTACAACTGCCGTATATTCTGACCTTTTATCAATAAGTCTTTTTTCCAGATGACTAATACTGTTATGATTATATCCAAAGCAATCTGCATTAGAAAGCACCATTCCTTTAACACAGCTTGCATGGACATGTTTGTCAAAAAAAAGAGAATCTTTAGAAGAAAAAAGACCTGAAAACAGTGCCAGATTTGCCTGGTATCCACTGGGAAAAAAAAGGGCATCACAAAAACCAAAATAGTTTGCATACTCTTTTTCAGCTTCTGTGATAATAGAAAAATTTCCTGAAACAAGACGGGATGAAGAAGAACTGTTTCTATATTTTAAAAAATTCTGTGAAACTTTTTCAGATATTTCCCTATCTACCCCAAGTCCTAAATAATCATTGGAAGCAAAATTAACTACTTTACGGTTGTTTATATAGATATATTTACCACGCCTTTTACCTACATTAACAGGTTTCCTGTAAAGCCCTTCCTTTTTTTTGGATAAAAGCTTTGCGGCAAATCTTTCAGTAAACATGAAAACACCTTTTTATAATAAGGTTTTAATATCTCTTTTTTATAAACATGATCATACTCTTTTAAGGCAAACATAAAATCACCCGTAATCTCCCCACTCTTACAAGTAAATTTATATGAGCATGCAAAATCGCTTTTTGCCGATACAGCTCCTTTTAACTGGCATTTTCCGCTTAATTTACCAATATTTAAACAGCTAAACGATGCTACTGATAATAAGAAAGCATGCTTGTTAAACCCATTTATATAACGTAAATGAAATGCACCTGTTTGAGCTAAAAACTCTATTACCTGATAATGTTTTAATTCGTGAAAATATTTCTCACTCCAAATAGTTTTGTCATCAATTTTTGTTATTTTATCAATCATGACAAAATCAGGTAAATTTGTATTAATCTTCCTGTAAATCATTACTTCCTTGTATTACTGGAGTTAAAACTAAACTATATTTTTTACAACAAGCACACAATTCTGCCCGCCAAAACCAAAGTTTTCTATTAGCATAAACTTAGAAGTAAAATCAAAAGGCTCTTTAATAAAATTCACTTTTTTATTGCAGGCCTTGTTTAAATTTCTTATTTCAGGCACATACTTATGCTTTATAATAGAAAGTCCTGCAGCAAGCTCAACTGCTCCGCATCCTGCAGCAAGATGCCCTATCCATGATTTAATTGCTGTTACATATGGAGGGTTATGGCAAAAAACCCGCGCTATGAGATCTGCTTCTGTTTTGTCATTTACAGGGGTACTTGTACCATGTGCAAAAATCAGATCAATTTGATCTCTGTTTATCACAGCTTCTGATAAAGCTGACTCTATCGCTAATGCAGCCCATCTTCCGCAAGGATCTGGTGCTGTCATGGAATATCCATCCAAAGAAGTGCCAAACCCACAAATTTCTCCCAAAATATCAGCACCCCTTTTTTTTGCATGTTCAAATTCTTCTATGACAAAGACAGCAGCTCCTTCACCAGAGACAAAACCTGATCTTTTCATATCAAAAGGCCGAACAGCCTTTAAAGGATCACCCTTTCCGGAATAAAGAGCTTGTGCCATATCATAACCAAGAACTGCACCATGGTTTATTCTTGAATCTCCTCCACCTGCCAGTACGATATCAGCCCGACCATCTTTTACTCTTCTAAAACCTTCTCCTATTGCCTGAAGAGAAGCTGTACATGCTGTGTTTATTGTACTGTTTTCTCCATGTATATCAAGAAGTTTTGCTATAATTGAAGCAGGTGTATTTGGTAAAAATCTCAACATCCATAATGCAAGAAGATTTTGTTTATCAATATGTCCATTGCCTGCACTATAAAATTCACCACCTATATCAAGATTGGGTCCTGTCCCTAAAAAAAGCCCTGCTCTATTTAACATAGACCGGTTTAAATCCGCATCTTTTGCAGCCATAAAAGCAGCTGCTGATTCTCAAAAGAAAAC